>URCX01000006.1 GCA_900546465.1 uncultured Bacteroidota bacterium
GTTGAGAGGTTTGAATTTGGAGGTATCGTTTGATTAGTTGATGTAATTTCATTGACAGTTTTAAGGCTAACAATTATGGCGAGTAGAAAAGAAAATCAGATAAACAGCACATTTAGATCGATGACAATCAGTTTGGCATCTCCCCAATCGATAGAGGAAAGATCAAGAGGAGAGGTGTTGAAACCTGAAACCATCAATTATAGGACATATAAACCGGAAAGAGACGGATTGTTTTGTGAGAGAATATTCGGACCGGTAAAGGATTGGGAATGTCATTGCGGAAAATACAAAAGAATACGATACAAAGGAATTATATGTGACAGATGTGGAGTTGAGGTAACGGAGAAGAAAGTCAGAAGAGAGAGAATGGGACACATTAAGTTGGTTGTTCCTGTGGCACATATATGGTTTTTCCGTTCACTTCCAAACAAAATAGGTTCATTGCTCGGTATCCAGAGTAAGAAACTCGACCAAATCATCTATTATGAGAAATACATAGTAATCAATCCCGGTTTGGCAGCAGGGTTTGAAATTTCCAAGATGGATTTGTTGACAGAGGAGGAATACTTTGAAATCATGGAAAAATTGCCGATGGAAAATCGTCAATTACCCGATGGAGACCCAAATAAATTCGTAGCAAAGATGGGAGCAGAAGCTCTCTACGATTTGTTGAGAGATTTGGATTTGGATAAGTTGTCTTTTGAGTTAAGACATAAGGCACATAACGAAACTTCACAACAAAGAAAACATGATGCACTTAAACGCTTGAATGTTGTTGAGGCGTTTAGAGAAGCAAATAGAAAGAAAGAGAACAGACCCGAATGGATGATTGTTCAGGTTGTTCCTGTCATACCACCGGATTTGCGTCCTCTTGTTCCATTGGACGGAGGTCGTTTTGCAACCTCAGACCTTAATGATTTGTACAGACGGGTGATAATAAGAAACAACCGTTTGAAGAGATTGATAGAGATAAAAGCTCCCGATGTAATCATGCGTAATGAAAAACGTATGTTGCAGGAGGCAGTCGATTCTTTGTTTGACAATTCAAGAAAGGTAAGTTCGGTAAAATCCGATTCTAACAGAGCATTGAAATCTTTGTCCGATTTCTTGAAAGGAAAGCAAGGACGTTTCCGTCAAAACCTATTGGGTAAGCGTGTCGATTATTCGGGACGTTCCGTGATTGTTGTCGGACCGGATTTGAAAATGCACGAGTGCGGATTGCCGAAAGATATGGCATCGGAGTTGTTCAAGCCGTTCATCATAAGAAAGATGTTGGAACGAGGAATTGTCAAAACCGTAAAATCTGCAAAGAAAATAGTTGACAAGAGAGAAGATCCGAGAGTTTGGGAAATCTTAGAGAATATTTTGAAGGGACACCCTGTTCTTTTGAACCGTGCTCCAACTCTTCACAGATTGGGTATTCAAGCATTCCAACCTAAATTGGTGGAAGGAAAAGCAATCAGATTGCACCCGTTGGTTTGTGCAGCGTTCAACGCCGACTTCGATGGAGACCAGATGGCCGTTCACGTACCTCTTGGTAATGCAGCCGTATTGGAAGCACAACTCCTTATGTTGGCATCTCACAATATATTAAGCCCTGCAAACGGAACACCGATAACAGTTCCTTCGCAAGACATGGTCTTGGGTCTGTACTATATGACCAAAGGCAAGGTTTCCGACAAAACAGAGAAAGTCAAAGGAGAAGGCATGACTTTCTACTCCTCAGAGGAAGTTCAAATAGCACACAACGAAGGCAGAATAGATCTTCATGCAAATATAAAGTTGAGGAGACTCAGAACAGAAGATGCAGAACCTAAGTACGAAATAATAGAAACGACAGTCGGAAGAGTGTTGTTCAATCTTGTAGTTCCGTCCGAATATGGCTACATCAATGTGGTATTGAAGAAAAGCATATTGAGAGACATCATAGGAGATGTCTTGAAAGTATGCGGAATGGCAAAAACAGCCCAATTCCTTGATGATATAAAGGATTTGGGTTATCGAATGGCATTCATTGGAGGATTGTCTTTCAACCTTGGTGATGTCTTGGTTCCGGAAGAAAAGGTTGCTTTGATAAAAGAAGCCAACGATTCCGTTGAAGAAGTAACCATGAACTACCAAATGGGACTTATCACGAACAACGAGCGTTATAATCAAGTCATAGACATTTGGACAGATGCCAACAGACGACTAACCGAAGTCGTTATGAAACACATATCCGAAGACCGTCAAGGATTCAATCCGGTATATATGATGCTTGACTCCGGAGCCCGTGGCAGTAAAGAGCAGATACGTCAGCTTACCGGAATGCGTGGATTGATGGCAAAACCTCAGAAGTCCGGAGCGACAGGAGCCGAAATCATCGAAAACCCTATTATCTCCAACTTCAAGGAAGGATTGTCTGTGTTGGAGTACTTTATTTCCACACACGGAGCCAGAAAAGGTTTGGCGGATACCGCTTTGAAGACAGCAGAAGCAGGATATTTGACAAGACGATTGGTCGATGTAACCCATGATGTCATCATAACAGAAGAAGATTGCGGTACATTGAGAGGAATTCCGACAACGGCTTTGAAGAAAAACGAGGATATTGTTCAAAGTTTGTATGACAGAATACTCGGTAGAGTAACAGTTCATGACGTCATACACCCGCAAACAGGTGAAATCATAGCAAAAGCAGGTGATGAATTGACGGAAGCCATCTGCCAAAAGATAGAAGACTCGCCAATAGAGGAAGTCGAAATACGTTCCGTATTGACTTGCGAAAGCAAGAGAGGAGTTTGTGCAAAATGTTACGGACGAAACCTTGCAACAGGTAAGATGGTTCAAAAGGGAGAAGCAGTTGGAGTTATCGCAGCGCAGTCAATCGGAGAACCGGGAACTCAGCTTACACTTAGAACCTTCCACGTCGGAGGTGTTGCGGGCGGTAATATAGGAACAAGTTCTAAATTACAGGCGAAGTACGATGGTATTCTTCAAATAGACGAATTGCGTTCAGTTCCTTTCGACGAAGACGGTTCGAAATACAATGTAGTCATAGGACGTTCTGCCGAAATGAGGATAGTTGACCCTAATACACAAGCCGTACTTTCCTCAGGAAATATTCCTTATGGAGCTAAATTATACTTTGAAAACAATGTTGGAATACATAAAGGCGATGTTGTTGCAGAATGGGATCCATATAATGCAGTAATAATATCCGAGGTAGGAGGAACAATTCGATATGACGCAATATTGGAAGGCGTAACGTACCGAATAGAATCCGACGACCAAACAGGATTGCAGGATAAAGTCATAATAGAATCCCGTCAAAAATCAAAGAACCCTTCCATCAGTATAATCGATGATGCAGGAGAAATCCTTAAGACCTATGACATACCGGTAGGAGCTCACTTGACAGTAGAGGACGGACAAAAAATACAACAAGGAACCTCATTGGTCAAGATACCGCGTTCATTTGGAAAAGCAGGCGACATCACGGGAGGTTTGCCGAGAGTAACAGAATTGTTCGAGGCAAGAAACCCATCGGATTCAGCAGTTGTAGCCGAAATAGACGGTGTTGTATCTTTGAACAAGAAATTGAAACGTGGCAATAGAGAGGTAGTCATTACAAGTAAGACAGGCGAACAACGCATATACCTCATACCAACCACAAAACAAATTCTTGCACAAGAGAACGACTACGTCAAGGCAGGAACACCTTTAAGCGAGGGAGCTATAACGCCTGCGGACATCTTGGCAATCAAAGGACCTATGAAAGTTCAAGAATACATCGTGAACGAAGTTCAAGAGGTTTACCGTTTGCAAGGTGTGAAGATTAACGACAAACACTTTGAAGTCATCGTAAGACAGATGATGAGAAAAGTGGAAATTGAAGATCCGGGAGATACACACTTCCTTGAAGGAGAAATGGTCAATAAATTAGACTTCCAAGAAGAAAATGACAATATCTTCGGAATGAAAGTCATAGAGGATAAAGGCGATAGCGAAAACTGCCACAATGGAGAAATCATCACGGCTCGTAAGTTGAGAGATGAGAACTCCTCATTAAAGAGAAAAGATAAAGCTCTTATCGTGGCAAGAGACGCCATGCCGGCAACAGCCCGTCAGGTATTGCAAGGTATAACCAAAGCCTCATTGCAAACCAAGAGCTATTTGTCAGCAGCCTCATTCCAAGAGACCACAAAAGTCTTGAACGAAGCAGCCATAAGCGCAAAGACAGACTATATGTTGGGAATGAAAGAGAACGTTTTGGTAGGACATTTGATACCGGCAGGTACAGGATTGACGGAATACTCAAATGCAATGGTTGCAAATAAGGATCAAATGGAAGAACAAAACGCACAAAATATTCAACCCGTAAGACGAGGCAGAAAACCTGCCGTAGCAGAATAGAAACCAAGGTTTTCGCTCTCGGTCAAAAGCCGAGAGCGAAAATTCAAATAGCGATAAAATGGAAAACAATAAGAAACAAGGTCAGTTGGATATAGAACTGACACCGGATATAGCAACAGGAGTATATAGCAACTTACAGTTGATACAGCATTCTCCTACCGAATTTGTTTTGGACTTTATACAAGTAATGCCAGGAGTACCTAAAGCACAAGTGAAAAGTCGTATCATACTTTCACCCATACATGCAAAGAAACTTTTGGCAGCCTTGCAAGACAACATAAGCAAATACGAGATGAACAACGGTACCATATCCGATATTCAATCCGGCACACCATACGAACAAATCAATCCCATAGGGAAAGCTTAGTCAAGGACAAATCAGTTAAACAAATAAAGAGGGTATGCGGAATATCGTGTACCCTTAATCTTTTTAATCCGTGAATACATGAAAAAGACAATCATTTCAACTTGCCTGATACTGCTTTTAAGCACGATAGCAGTCAAAGCACAAACAACGGCAGACTATATCAAGATAGACACATTCAGCATATCGATGGACACAACAGACTACCATTTCATCACATATGCACCGCGAGCAGGAGCCGTTTTCTCCTTTGAAAGAACCAAGCCCGATGAACTCGATACCAATATAGCTCTGTGTATGGTAGCAGCCTTTACCTCCAAAGCCCCTGAACACATCGTGGGAACTAATGTCTGTAAGGGCGAATTACGTACAGACAGCACTGAAAGCGAAACAGGCTATTGTCTTATCATTGACGGAACAGTCGGAATATACCCTTTAACTCAAAACCGAGAAGAAAGCATAAGCAAAGCAATATCGCAAAAGGGCGATTACTTTCAACAAATGTTGCTTGCAAATGAATATAATCCGGTTTCGACAAACGTATTCAAAAATCGAACAAGTGCAAGAAGAGCCTTGGTCATTGCAAACCAAGAACCCTTTATTGTGGAAACCAACGACCGCATACATATAGACACTTTTACCACATGTCTGCTACGAATAGGAGCTGAGCAAGCAATTTATTTGGACATGGGTTCTTGGAGCGAAGGCTGGTATAGAACCAACGACCAAACAATCCGAAGAATCGGCAATAACCGTCGTTCCACTCACCTCCAAACCAACTGGATTACCATAAAGCGAAGAAAATAACCCCCACTAACAGCCATCTATATTTCCAAGGAAACTTATCATTGTCATCAATCCGGAGAAATTCCGGAGTGTTTGATTTGCCTTCTATGACAATCAATGGTGGATTAGCGATAAATCCGTACCTTTGTTCATAGTTGCCCTGTTAATTGCGAGGCAAAGGTAGCGAAAAGGGGCGTGGTTCATATATGGATTTCAGCCTTAATCTTTTTTCTCCTCCTAAAAAGTTACCGGATTGCAATAAAAACAATCTCTATTTCTAAGATATGAAACACTTTTTTCTTCAAGAAAATTTTGCAGGTTAAAAAAAACAATGTATATTTGCAGTGTCAAATGTAAATTTTGCGATGTATCGGGATTGTTTATCTTGCTTTGCAACTTACGAAATATATATATGGAGCTATGCTTCGGACTATATATTCCATATCTGTAAGAATAAATTCGTTTAATCGGGGGTGCGAAGCCATGTTTACCGAAGAGAATGCCTCGCTACTCCTCTTCGCAGTACCCGTTTGAAGTGAACACTTCACGACTTGTCAACCTCTTGTTGTGATTGAGCGAAATTAAGGGTTAAAACAGATATTGTAAATGATAAAATGTATAAGGATATGAAGAAAAAATGTTTCTCGTATTGCATGATTGCGTTTTTGCTCGCCATAACGGCGGTATCATGCTCAAAGAGTCCCGATTACTTGGGAAAATATGAAGTCTTGGAAGCCTCATTCTTGAATGATGATAAGGAACAGGCTCCTGCGGACGATTCTACTTCGATGAAGTTATTATCCGATGTGCTTCTTTTGCAACTGACAGCCTCTTCGCCTGATGATGTCTTCCCGATGGATATGGAATTGACCGACAAGGCAATCATAACCAATGTTGAGGATACGACGGAATGCAGATATGAAGTTGTCAATGATACTTTGGTGCATATCTTCATGAAGGGAGAAAAAGATGCAATGAATTTGGTGCTTTCCGAACAGCCTTGTTTGCAAAAGGGTTTTCTAACCTTGAAACTCCGAAAGAAGACTTCCGAGAAATAGAAGTGTAATTTCTCGCGTGAGAATTGTAAACTATCAAGTTTTCACGTCAAGCGGCAGAGATGTTCCGGAAATTTCTCTGCCGCTTTCTTGTTTTCATACAAGCCTTACGCCGTGTGTGTTTTATGAAGAGAAGACTTGTCGGAGTTGTTTCGCTATTTTGTTTCTTATGAGCGTAAATTGCTTGTGCTTGAAGAGCAATTCCATCATAACATCAGGCTCTGTTGTTGTTTTAATGGCTTCATTCACTTGTTTGATATAGGCGTTCACCTTATGCAACTTAAATCTCAAAAGAGTGTCTGAGATAAGACGATCGATTACTTCCTTGCTTTCTTTGTCGGGAACGGAGATATTCTTTTCCAACCACAAAGGACTGATTTCCCTACCGCCGATGAGGAGTTCGGCTGCAAGTTTTTGGATTTGCTCGTCTTCGTTGGATTTGAATAAATCGATTTCCGGAACGGCGTTTTCGTCATATATGGATTGCCGGTACAGCTCAAAGATTTTACCGAACAAAGCGTCGTTGAAATGAATGTCGTCATTCACTATATCGCAAACAATATAAGCTGCCGTCAATACGTCTTTATACTCCAAAGTATCGTCATCTCCGAAAACTTCCTGCCTCGTCATCATCTCGCCATACTTAAACAATATCTCTATTATGGCTTTTTCCTGTTCGTAATCGGGATTTAGTTCTATTTCCTGCTTCTCTGTTATCGGGGTATCGTGGATAAGCTGTTCAGTAATGTCGGTTTGAGTTGTCTCTTGCTTGTTTTTCTTATCCCGATTGAGAAAGAGTTGCCTTTTTAGAGCCTTAGCCAAAACCTCTTCGCTCGTTTGCAAAATGGAACTGCACTCCTGCAAATATGTATTCCTCTCCAAAAGGTCGGGAACAAGCGAAATGGTATGCACTATGTCCCTTATCAAATCCGCCCTCTTGATAGGGTCGTTTGCAGCCTGCTTTTGCAGAAGATTGGTCTTGTAGATGATGAAGTTTTGTGAGTTTTCCTTCAAAAAGCTCTGAAATTCGTCCATCGTATGTTTGCGAGCGAAAGAATCAGGATCCTCTCCGTCAGGGAATAAAACGGTTCTTACGTTCAATCCCTGTTCCAAAAAGATGTTCACAGCCTTGAATGTGGCTTTTATTCCTGCACTGTCGCCGTCATAAAGCACGGTAACATTGCGTGTATATCTCCTTATCAGAGAGGTTTGCTGCTCCGTAAGTGCCGTTCCCGAAGTTGCTACCACGTTTTTCACTCCGTTCTGGTACATCATCACCGCATCCATATTGCCCTCCACCAAATAACAGAGGTCTTCCTTCACGATGGCGTCCTTGGCAAGGTGCAGACCGAAGAGAACCTTGCCTTTGGTGTAAATAATGCTTTCCGGAGAGTTGACATACTTCGCTTTTGTCTTGTCGGAAGAAAGTATGCGGGCAGAAAAGCCCAATACCCTGCCACCTATATTATAAATAGGGAAAGTTACCCTGCCTCTGAAACGATCATACAGCTTACCCGTGTTTTCATTCTTTATTACAAGACCGGCAGCAAGCATATCCTCCTCGGAAAAGCCCTCAGCCTTTGCAGCGAGACAGAAGTTGTCCCAACTGTCTTTGCAATAACCCAAACCCCATTTGCGTATCGTATCTTCCCTCAGGCAACGCTCCTCAAAATAAGACAGCCCCGTACTTCTGCCCTGCTCATCATTGAACAGCAGATTTTGAAAATACTTTTGAGCGAACTCGTTTACATGGAACACACGGTCTCTTTCCGATTGTGCAGCCTTTTCTTCCGGCGTGGCTTCCGTCTCTTCAATATGAATATGATAACGTTCAGCCAACCATCGCAAAGCCTCGGGATAGGTATAATGCTCATGCTTCATCAAAAAGGAAACGGAATCTCCACCCTCACCGCAACCGAAACACTTGAAAATGCCCCTTGCAGGATTGACATTAAAGGAAGGAGTCTTCTCATTGTGGAAAGGGCATAAGCCAATGTAATTCGCACCACGCTTTTTCAGCGGCACGAAAGCCCCGACCACGTCCGCTATTTGGGCAGCCTCCAATATTTTCACTTTATCATCATGCTTTATCATCGCCTTGCAATTTGCTGCAAAGTTAGAACAAAAGAAAATAACATCAAAGCCTATCCCCCAAAAGCCTCTTCAATACCGCAAAAATCAAAGGGCGAAAGAAAAAATCAGAACGCCGAAAGAATTTCTCAGAACGGCGTTTTGGAAAATTCTTTCGGCGTTTTGTCAGAGGCTTGTCAGGCAATATGGAAATCAATGGCTGAAAATGCTCTTTCAAACAAGGAATCGGAAACATAAACAGCAAAATCCCGTCATATCTCAAAGACTTGAAAATGAATGAAAGTACGAAAAAAAACGATAAAAAAGCATGCCTACCTCTTGCTATACGGAAGAAAAAGTGTATATTTGCAGGCAGAAAATAATGATTAACCATAACGATTTACAGAAATGAAAAGAATTATTCTTTCAGTCCTTGCGATAGGACTATCGATGGGCGTGATGGCTCAAACGAAAAGTGATGCCGAAATTTCTTTGGCTTCCAAGAAAATCAATGTTCAAACACCTAAATCAACGGACATTTACACTCAATTCGATGAATCTTGTGCAACGCTTGACAGCATTAAATTTTATCAAGCGCAACACCAAGGTCAATTTATAGGATATTGTACAGGTCAAAACCTTTATGGCGATACGAAGTATGCAGAGGTTTACGACTTCGGTCAAAACGTACAAATCTTTGGTATTGCAACTATTATTGCTAATATGGTAGAAACACCGATTGAACAAAATATACCTATACAGTTGATGTCTGCAGATTTTTCTTCGGTATTGGCTGAGGGTAGCGTAGAGGCAACTGATTTGGTAGAAGATTTTACAACTATAACATTCTCATCTCCTGTAACAGCGAGCAGCGTAGCTTGTGTTGTTGAAACAGGCGAGCTTAATGTTCAATCAGAAAATGCTCCATTTAATCTTTTGGTTATTGCTTCTACTACTTTCGGTTGTGGTTCAGGCGAAAATTCTTATTCTTACAGCATTGTTGACGACGCAGGCAATTATGGTTGGGTAACTATGATGTCAGGATATAACAAAGATTGTGATTTGTTTATCTTCCCTATCGTTGAAGGAACAGTGGGTTTGTCTGATGTCGAGTTGAACTCTTTGTCTTATGTTTATCCTAACCCTGCAAAAAGCGAAGTAATGTTGGCTTCTTCTTTCAAAATCAACAAATGTGAGATAGTAAACGTTTTGGGTCAGCTTGTATTTGCAAGCGACGTTAACGCAAACTCCATAAAAGTAAATACTTCCGACTTTGCAGCAGGTAACTACATCGTAAAGATGTACACTGAAAGCGGAGTGGCAACAAAGAAATTGGTCGTTGAATAATTTCCGTTCGGAAAGCAATGAAAAACATATCGGAGTCGTTTCCATGGTGAAACGACTCTGTTTTTCCAAATAGAAAAAGGGTTTGAAAGAAAACAATTTTAAATCATAAGTATATGAAGAAAGTATTGACATTGGCTCTTGCTCTTGTAATGACATTCGGAGCAATGGCACAGAAGACTTATCGTTTGAACGGCGATAAGCAAGATGCTAAGAAGACGGAAAGAGTGAGAACTTTGAACGTCGCAAAGAAAAGCATCGACAAAGACAACATCAAGAAATTGACCTTGAACCAAGCCAAGGCAATGAGCGTACAAGTTACCGATGTTGCGGTAGATTTCGCTAACTTAGAGGTAACAGCAACCATCACTCCTAACTCGGATGTGGCTTCTTATGTTTACATGGCAGCCGATCCGAATAATCAGGAGTTTGCACAGTATGTGCAGTTGCTCCAAATGTTTGGAATGACGGAAACAGATGCTGTTGCAGCACTTGCAGACAATGCGGAAACTCCTGCAACGGGTACTCAAACCGTAACTATGGATGCAAGCTGGGTTTCTCCGGGAGAGCCATACAATATTTACGTTGTTGCATTTGACGCAAATCAAACTGCACAGATGTTCACGGTGCCTTTCACTGCACCTGCAATCGGAGACCATGGAGATGCAGCCGTAACGGTTAATGTTCCCGCTGACAGCATTACAACGACTTCTGTTTACTTGACTATGACACCTAATGCCTCGACCTCTTATTACTATTACTTGATATATGAAGATTCAGACTTTGCTGCCGACAACTGGAACAATGACTCCGTAATGAATTACTTCACGACACAAGCACCAAAGAATTACTTTGAACGTGCCGGAAAATTGACGGTAAGCCCTAATGAAAACTACACTGTTTACACTTTGGCGTACAATATCGACAGTGTAACGGACGGTCTTCAAACTTATTCATTCGCTACTCAAACCGTCGGTGGACACGGAACGCCTGCTGTAACGGTTGAAATACCTGCCGACAGCGTAACAGCAACTTCATTCTACGTTTCTTTCACTCCGAACAGCGAGGTTGCTCATTATTATTATACAATCATAGACTCTGCAACCGTAGCTTCCATGTCTTGGACAGCGGATTCTGTTGAAGCATATATGTTATCCGGAGACAAAAAGCAATATGAGGCTATTTCCGGAGTGGTAAATGAATTAGAACCTGGTACGACATATAATGTTTACACTTTGGCGGCAAACTTGGATGGACAATATTCCAACCTTGAAATGTACCCTGTATCCACAACGGTAATAGGCGGTACCGGATTGGCAGAGGTTACTGTCAGTGTTGAAGTTGTTGACGGTGCTGCAACGATAAGAACGACCATGAACGACCAAACTGCTTATTATTACTATGCTTATTTTGCAGGAATAAACGGATATGACAATGATGAAATATTTGAAATGGTTGACGGAAATGCTCAATGTAAGTTCTATGAAAATATAAACATTGAGAATGATCCTCTTGAAGAGGGAGATGAATATGGTATATTCGTAGTGCCTTACAATGGCAACAATGAACAAGGAACTCCTGTTGCGGTAAGATTTACTTATAATGGAGTGGTTTCTTTGGCTGATGTAGCAATCTCCTCTTCAATAAGCATTTATCCTAACCCTGCAAAGAATATTTTAAACATATCTGCTCCTGCTGCAATAAACAGAGTAGAAATGGTGAACATTTTGGGACAAAAGGTATATGAGAATGCTACCATAGGTTCCGAGAACACTACGATAAATGTTTCCGATTTGCAAAACGGAACGTACTTCGTAAGAATATTCTGCGGTAACAAGATAATGACGAAAAAGTTGATTGTAAAATAATCGACGGTAGTTTCATTGCAATATCAAGCGTTGCTCCTTCAAAGGGGCAACGCTTTTTTATGTTCTTCACTTTGGAAAGTCGCAGGAATTTTTTTACCTTTGCAAATCGGTCGATTGAGCCGACCTTAAAGTCTAATTGTTTTTGAGATGATAGATATACTGATACAGAAATCGGTTTCGGAAGCCTTGAATAAGGAGTTTGGTGTTGCTGTTGCTCCGGAAACCATTGCTCTTACGGCTACCAAGAAAGAATTTACGGGAGATTTCACTCTTGTTGTTTTCCCTTATATGCAGAAGTGCGGCTGCAAGAATCCTGTGGATCTTGCGAACAAAATAGGGGATTTCGTCGTTGCTGCATGCGAATGGGTGGAGAGTTACAATGTGATAAAGGGATTCTTGAACTTTGTTGTAGGCGAAAACTATTGGAAGAACTTCTTGGAAAGAAATTTCAGGAATGAGACATTCGGTTACAGGGCTGTCAGAGGCGATAAGCCTGTCGTTATAGAATATTCTTCTCCGAATACGAATAAGCCTTTGCACTTGGGACATATCAGAAACAACCTTTTGGGTTGGTCGGTTGCAGAGATATTGAAAGCAAACGGCTATGCGGTCAAGAAAGTGAACCTTGTAAACGATAGAGGAATACATATATGTAAGTCCATGCTCGCTTGGAAAAAGTTTTCGGGAGGGGAAACGCCTCAAAGCAGCGGTATGAAAGGCGACCATTTGGTCGGAAAGTATTACGTTGCGTTCGATAAGGCGTACAAACAGGAGATTGCCGACTTGGTTGCCAATGGAATGGCAAAGGAAGAGGCTGAGAAAAATGCTCCTATATTGTTGGAAGCTCAGAATATGTTGAAGAAGTGGGAGGGAAAGGACGAGGAAGTTTTGGCTTTATGGAGGCAGATGAATGCTTGGGTTTATGAGGGATTTGAAGAGACGTATGCCAAGTTGGGAATAGACTTCGATAAGGTTTATTATGAGTCGGAGACATATCTTTTGGGTAAAGACCTTGTCAATAAAGGCTTGGAAAAGGGCGTGTTTTACCGCAGGGAAGACGGTTCTGTGTGGATCGATTTGACCAAAGACGGTTTGGACGAGAAGTTGTTGTTGAGAAAGGACGGCACTTCGGTATATATGACTCAGGATTTGGGAACTGCTTGTCTGCGACATGAGGACTTCGGTTCGGAGAGGTTGATTTATGTTGTAGGCAATGAACAAAACTACCATTTTGCTGTATTGAAACTCGTTTTGGAGAAGCTCGGAATGACATGGGCAAAGGATTTGTACCATCTTTCGTATGGAATGGTGGAGTTGCCGAACGGAAAGATGAAATCAAGAGAAGGGACGGTTGTGGATGCGGACGATTTGATTGAACAAATGGTGGAAACGGCAAGAATGCAAACCGAGGAGCATGGAAAGACAGAGGGTTTTACAAAGGAACAAGCCGACAGGCTTTATTCGCAGTTGGCATTGGGAGCATTGAAGTACTTTATTCTTAAAGTCGATCCGAAGAAAAACATGTTGTTCAATCCCGAAGAGTCCATAGATTTCAATGGAAACACAGGTCCTTTCATTCAATATACTCATGCAAGGATTTGTTCCATTATTCGTAAAGCAGAGGAGAAGGAGGCTGTGAGCATAAAATCCTTGCAACTCGGCAAAGACTTTGCTTTCAATACTAAGGAAAAGGAGATTTTAAGCGTTTTGTATTCTTTCCCTGCCGTTGTGCAGCAGGCTGGCAGCACTTATTCGCCGGCATTGATTGCTAATTTTGTTTTTGATTTGGCGAAGAGTTTCAATGCTTTCTACCAAGACACTCCGATTTTGAGGGAAGAGAATGCGGATACGAGACAAATGCGTTTGTGTCTTACTTATTTTGTCGGTTCGACCATAAAGACGGCAATGCATTTGTTGGGAATAGAGGTTCCGGAACGAATGTAGGGAGATATGGAAAGGCATGATGTTTCAACGGAAACGCAAGGTGGTTTGTCTTTGCTTTGTGAGCAAGAGGGCGGAAACGAATTGATTGTTTTCAATGATGATTATCATACTTTCGATTACGTCATAAATTGTTTGCAAACGATATGCAAGCTAAGTAAGCAGCAAGCCGTTAATTGCACTAACGTAATCCATTATAAGGGATTATGTGTCGTGAAGCATGGAAGTTATGATGAGTTGAAGCAGATGTGTTCCGAACTTTTGAAAAAGGGACTTAGTGCAGAGGTGAGATAAAGGGAGAAAATCAAATTAAAAAACGATAATTCTATGAATGTATTTCTGATTTTACTATTATTGACGGGCGGAATTGCCTTGTTGGTTTTGGAATTGGTAGCAATACCCGGAACGACGATTGCAGGCTTATGCGGAGTGGGTTTGTTGGTTTACGGCATTTATGAGGTGTTTATGCAATATGGAGTGCTGTATGGCACCATTGCCATTGTGGTTTCGCTTGCCATTTGCATTATATTATTGGTTTATTCCCTTAGAACCAAAACATGGAAACGCTTTTCACTTAACAGGGAAATAGATTCCAAGGTCAATACCATAGAGACGGAAATCCATATAGGCGACGAAGGTATGTCGATAACCCGTTTGGCACCTATGGGAATGGCAGAAATAAACGGACAAAGATTGGAGGTTTATACCTCGACTTCATACGTTGAACCGAATACGCCTCTTATTGTGGAGGCAATAGACGGGAATAAAGTAAGAGTAAGAGAGCAAGAAAAATAAACAAAAGTAATAACCAAATAATCAAATCATCATGAGCGGAATTATTTTTATAATCGTATTGGCATTTGTACTGCTGTTGGTATTCTTCTATTTGGTACCTATAAATCTGTGGTTTCAATGCGTTCTGAACGGGGTCAGAATATCTCTCGTTCAACTTATCTTTATGCGTTGGCGTAAAGTGCCGCCTGCAATCATTGTCAATGCAATGATTAACTCCAAGAAAGCAGGCTTGAATTTAAGCAGCGACCTGTTGGAGGCTCACTATTTAGCAGGAGGTCATGTTCGCAGCGTCGTTAATGCTCTTATCTCTGCGGATAAGGCGAACATAGCTTTGGATTTCAATACAGCCACAGCCATCGACTTGGCAGGTAGAGATGTATTGGATGCAGTGCAAATGTCTGTTAATCCCAAGGTGTTGGATACGCCTTCCGTTGCAGCCGTTGCAAGCAATGGTATTCAGTTGATAGTAAAAGCCAGAGTTACGGTAAGGGCAAACATCAGGCAACTCGTAGGAGGAGCAGGTGAAGAGACCATTCTTGCCCGTGTGGGTGAGGGTATAGTTACTGCAATCGGTTCTGCAAAAACGCATGCAGAAGTTTTGGAAAATCCGGATTCCATTTCCAAGCTCGTACTTTCAAAAGGCTTGGATACAGGTACGGCATTTGAGATACTTTCCATAGATATAGCAGACATAGACGTTGGAAAGAATATCGGAGCTCAGTTGCAAATCGATCAGGCAAATGCCGACAAAAACATAGCACAAGCAAAGGCAGAGGAGCGTCGTGCGATGGCAATAGCGGTTGAGCAGGAGATGAAAGCGAAAGCACAAGAGATGAGAGCCAAGGTCATAGAGGCAGAAGCCGAAGTCCCTATGGCAATGTCGGAAGCCTTCCGTAAAGGAAATCTCGGCATAATGGACTATTATAAAATGCAGAATATCAAAGCCGACACCGAGATGAGAGAATCTATCGCCAAACCAACTTCGGAAAAAGGGAAATAGGAAATAAAACAATAAAGCATTGCAAGCACCGGTATTCTAAACAGAGATCGGTGCTTTTTTCTTATTCAACTCGATGTTTCAAGCATATTTGCAAGGTGTGGAAGTAGCGGAAACACTCACAGAAAAGAGGGAAATGGTGCTGAGATGGTGAGAGACGGGGCGACATATGGGGAAATATGGGGTGGTCAGGATTGTTTCGGTGCTTTGTTTTTCTTGTATGCAAAGAATTGTATCCAGATTGCCCATAGGGAAAATATGACAATATACATCAGAGGTCTTGCAACCCAGTCGTGATAGTATTGAAATGAGTCGGGATTATGGCCGAACAGTTCGGTCAAAAGGAAGATTCTCACAATGTTGGAAAGAAGTATGATGATGCTTCCAAGGCTGAAATAGAGGAGTCTTTTCCAGAGTTTGTTAGGGCAAAGCAGCATTATAAGAAGGAATTGCATGAGTTGCTTTATGGCTGAACAGTCATGTACCACTTCCATTATGGCAAAATGGTTTTTTATTCCTTTTATGTCTTGTGTGTAAAAGGCGAAGCTGTTGTCGTAACAATCGTATGTAAGACTGCTGAAAGTGTCCATTAGAATGCGACTTCCTTCGTATGCGATGCTTGTGAAAAGGTTGAAAATGCTGTTTGTGAAGGATCCGAAGAGCCATTTGTTCATATCAGTGTTCCAATATAGAAAATGGAAAGCTACGGTTGCTGCGGAAAACAAAAGGAAATCTTTGACAAGTCTTTTGTTTTTCGGGTTGTTCCAAAGTTTGGAGATAAGGTTTTCCGGCATCAGCAACGTAGTATTAGAGATTGCAAAAATAAGGAATAATCATGATTTCACCTTGTTTTTCCGAATGAAATATTGTTTTGCAATTAGATAATTCGACAAAGTGCAGGTGTATAAGACAAATAATTCTTATCTTTGCAGCGAAGAGTCTATTATATTATAAGGTCGAATCAAAAGATATAAAATTATGGCATTAGAGATTACAGACGCTACTTTTGAAACAGTGGCAGCAGAAAAAGACAAATTGATTGTGGTGGATTTTTGGGCTACTTGGTGCGGTCCTTGTCAGAAAGTCTCCCCTATTATCGATGAATTGGCAAAGGAATACGAAGGTAAGGCGGTGATTGGAAAGTGCGATGTTGACGGAAACGCCGATGTGGTTGCTCGTTTCGGTGTGAGGAATATCCCAACTGTGATATTCTTAAAGAATGGAGAGTTGCTCGATAAAATGGTTGGAGCAAATCCGAAAAGTGCTTTTGCAGAGAAAATAGAAAAGTATTTGTAAATCTGATTAAAGGAAATCGAGAGACAGAAGTTGTGAGTGTCAGAAGGCACTTCGGGCTATCTGTCTTTCGTTTGTTTTATATGTTAGAACGGCAAGAGGAGTTAAGGCGTTATGATTCCATAGAATTTAAGACGGGAAAGGCGGTTGAGGGCTTTATGGCCGGCTTGCACAAAAGTCCTTTTCATGGTTTTTCGGTCGAATTTGCAGAGCATAGGTTCTATAATTCGGGAGAATCGACCAAGCATATCGATTGGAAGCTGTTCGCAAAGACCGATAAACTCTTTGTCAAAAAGTACGAAGCAGAGACGAATTTGCGATGTATGGTGGTCTTGGACACCTCTTCCTCCATGTATTTTCCTTATGATAGAAAGGCGGATTTCAAGAATCCGACAAAGTTTTCTTTTTCCGTGTATGCGGCAGCCTGCCTTTGCCATCTTTTTTACAAGCAAAGAGATGCTTTTGCTCTCTCTCTTGTGAGCGAAAACTTGGAATACTATTCCGAAACAGGGACAAGCTTCGCACATAAACAGCATATCTTTACGCTGTTTGAACAAATTCTAAGCGAGAAAACAAAGAATAAGACAACCGGAATAGACAAAGCTTTGCATAAACTTGCGGAAGTGCTTCACAAACGCAGCCTTGTTATAATCTTCACAGACCTTTTTTCAGTTGCAACATCGGCAGATGAACTGATAGAATCTTTGCAACACTTGACATATAATAAACATGAGATTATTCTGTTTTATGTTTGCGACAAGGCAAAAGAAGTAGAATTGGATTATAAAGAGCGACCATATCGTTTCATTGATGTGGAAAGCGGGGAGGAAGTAAAGCTTACACCTTCGGAAATAAGGGATAAGTATTGCGAAGAAGTAAAAGCCAAAGCAGAATATATAAGAAATCAATGCAATAATATGAAGATTGACTTCATTGAAGCCGATATAAACAAGGGTTTTGATCAAATAATGTTGCCCTATCTTTTGAAAAGGAGCAGGCTTAAATGATAAAAATCCGAGTCAATCTCTTCCAATTCGGTTTTTATTACTACTTTTGCAAGGCTGTATTATGCAGATACGGCATAGTGAATTAGAGATGTATTATAACAAATCATTTTGAATATGAGAAAGAGAATATTGGGAACAGTGGCTGTTTGTGTGGGAATTGCTTTGCTTGCAGGCTCCTGCGGCAGCATCAAAACAATGCAAAAGAAGCACAATACTGTAAGGTATCAGATTTCGCCTAACCCTATGGAAGTGCATGGAGACAAAGTTGTCGTTACAATCAACGGAAACATTCCTGAAAAGTATTTCCAAAAAAATGCCGTCGTTTATTTGCAACCCGTATTGACTTGGGAAACAGGAGAGGTAATTTTGTCTCCTATGAATTTGAAAGGTTCCAAGGTTGAGGGTAATGGTAAAACGATAGAAAAGGGCAGTGGCGGCAGATTCGTTTACAAAGATACGGTTGCATATCGCCAAGGAATGGAAAGTGCAAAGCTATATCTTAATCCGATAGCATATAAAGCCAAAGAAGTCAACGAAGCAAATGCCACATGGAGTGAAGCCATGGAAAATCAGGGAGCATTGAAACTTGGAAATGTAAAGATAGCCGAAGGCGTAAACTCGACTTCCAACAGGGTGGATATAAGAGGTGATTTGAGCATGGCACCTGCCAATTACGCAGTGAATACTGACGAAATAATGACAACCGACATTTATTTCACAGTTAATATGGCATCGCTTAATTGGGATAATAAGCTCAATAAAAAGATGGATGCCAAAAGAAGCTATGAAAGCATGAAGAGTTACATCGTTAACAATCAAATACCACGTCAGATATTTGTCAACGCATGGGCTTCACCCGAGGGAGAAGAAAGTTTCAACATTGGATTATCCAAAAAAAGAGCCGAAACAACCGTAAATTTGGTTGATAGAATGTTGACAGAAGCCTTGACGGAAAGAGCTAAAGCCGAAAATATAAAGAAGAACGACATAAAGAAATACGTTGAACAGGCAAAACAAGACGTTGTCATAACTTCAAGTGCCAAGGGAGAAGACTGGGAAAACTTCGTACGTTTGGTGGAAGGTTCTTCTTTGAAAGAAAAGAATACTGTCATCAACGTTGTCAAATCTCAACCTGACAAAATAAGAAGAGAACAAGAAATAAGGAATATGTCAGTCGTATTCAGCCAAATTGAAGAGGAAATACTGCCTACGCTACGTAGAGGAGAGATTGCCTTCAACTTCTCCGGAGTGCAAAAAACAGAGCAGGAAATAGCCAAGATGGCAGTATCCGACCCGGACAAACTTACCTATGACGAACTTATGTATGCAGCTACTCTCACACATAACTACGCAAGCAAACTTCAAATATATACCGCAGCAACCGAACGTTTCGCTTCCGAATGGGGAGCATGGAACAATGCCGGAGCTGTTGCCCTTTATTTGAATCAACTCGAAGACGCAAAAAGATTTCTTGAAACAGCAGATAAGCTATCTCCAAACAACGGAGAAATACTATCCAATCTTGCACTTCTAAGCCTTGCAAACAAAGATGTCAATGCTGCAAACGACTATATCCAACAGTCGGTAGCCGCAGGCAATGAGCAAGCTCAAATGAACGAAGCAATCATTCTTATCAAACAAGGCAAATACGAAGAAGCTGCCGAGAAACTTGATGGAAGAAAATGCACTTACAATCTTGCACTTTTGCAACTTTTGACCGGTAATACAGGCAATGCAATAAGAACGTTGGATTGCTGCATGGATCAAACAGCGGAAGTATATTATTTGAGAGCAGTATGCTACGCTCGCTTGGACGATGTTCCCGGTTTGACCAAGAACTTGAAAGAGGCTTGCAAACAAGAACCTGCTTACAAGTACCAAGCTAAAAATGATTTGGAATTCAAGAGATACCTATCCTTGATAGAGTTTCAAAACATAGTGAACAATTAGAAGATTCTTTTTCATATTAGTTTTAGAGACAGAGGTAGAAACTTTCGTTTCTGCCTCTGCTTTTATGTTTCCGAATATTCACTCTGCCATTGTGAGGTAAAAAAACAGACAATGCCCGTTTCCGTAACAAGTATCTTGGTTTTATTTCACGATATCTTTGAAAAGAATTACCCTTTTGCCTCTTCCGTCATCACCTCCTCGACACTCTCTATCTTATAGATGTGAGAGATAATATCCTCCAACTCTCCGAAAGAATGTATGCCGAAGCCTATGCGACAATCGACAATAAAATCCTCCGTAATCGTATGGAGGCTTGTCATAGAAAGTCCGAGCCTGTTGGTTATGCAGTCGGTCAAATCGCTTAACAAGTGATACCTGTCCACTGCCTTGATGTGAATACAAATCGGATAAAGCAAGTCTTTCTCCTCACGGAAGTCCACCGATACTATGCTGTCCCCATACTGTGATGCAAGCCGTATGGCAACAGGGCAATTCCTCTTATGTATGCTCACACTGCCGTCTGTCTCCTTGAAACCTACCACCTCTTCGCCCGGAATAGGAAGACAATGCGGACATCTTTCGTAAGGCGGACAATACGTCTTTGAAAGAAATGTCTTCAAATGCCTCTTCGCTTTATAAGTAAGTACATGATCAATCCAATCCGCCTGTGGTTCAACCTCATTATCCGGATCTATCTCTATGCAATCGCCACGTCGCAGTTCTGTTTTGACGGAACATAATTTTCCGTTAATGCGTGCAACCTTGGCATGCAGCCCCAACTTGCTGTGAATTTCAAATGCAAAGTCCAAAGCAGTCGCCCGCTTAGGCAGAATAACCGACTTGCCTTTCGGGGTGAACACCATTATGTCATCATTATAGAAAGAGGTTACAACGTTTTCTATGAAACCATCCTGCAAACCGTGATATGCTATATCTTTCAAGACCTCTTTGAATTTCTCTAACCATATTGCTATATTCCCCTCCGTTCTTGACGATACACAACCAAGACTTGAATCCCTAAGCATTCTCTCACTGCCAATATGAACCTCCTCCCATTTTCCTTTTTCGGAAAGAAGTTTCAAGTGAAAACTCTGATAACCGTTCTCCTTAGGATTATCCACATAATTGGAAATACTTCCCGGTTTTTCCTTGAAGCTGTCCGTAAGTAGCGAATATATAAAAAGACAAGTGTTTTTCTCCGTCAGTTTCAAAGTCTCAGGGAAGATGATATTCACATAATGCTTGAAATCTATGTGTTGGAAATCATTCTGCTCCTTTTGCATTTTTCGCCAAATGCTGTAAGGCATACGATACTCCGTTTCAATCCTTGCCTCTACTCCATGAGAAGAAAGGATTTTCTCTATCTGTCCTACAAAAATATCAAGAGCCTCCCTGTTATCCTCTCTGTCCTTTTGCAACATCTCCTCCATTTGAGCGTACTCACGAGGACAGCGATAACGAAAGCTCAAGTTCTCCAACTCTGTCTTTATACGGTACAAACCAAGACGATTGGCAAGAGGTGCATAAATATAATCCGTTTCACCCGCAATCTTCATTTGTTTATCGGGACGCATGCTTTCAAGCGTCCGCATATTATGCAGACGATCCGCCAGTTTTACGAGAATTGCCCTGATATCATACTTCATCGAGTCCAACATCTGCTTGAAATTATCCAACTGCTTGGACATTTCATAATGTTCTTTCTTCTGTTTGGTAACCACCTTCACAAGAAAAGCCACATCACTGCCGAAACGTTCCTCTATGTCATCAATCGTATAAGGAGTATCCTCGACAACATCATGCAGAAAAGCCGCCATAACCGGATTAGCACCCAACATCATCTCCTCTGCCACGATACGGGCAACCGCAATGGGGTGAATGATATATGGTTCACCTGTTTTACGTTTCTGATTTCTGTGAGCCTCCGACGCCAAGCGGAAAGCCTCCTTTATCTTCTGTAATTCCTCCTGCGAAACCCTGCGAGCCATTACCTCGAATATAGCTTCCGCATCAGCCTCTATCCCTTTGCTGTAATCCTTCTCTGCCATACAATATCGCTATTTTCTTTCTCCATTTATCCACTCCTGTAGAACGGAAAGTTTCAACTTATATTACCCCGCAAACACTCACGAAACAATTTCCATCAAAGCAAACACAAACAAGTAAACACCCTCCCTTGTTTTTTACTTTGCGAAAAATAGATTTCTTATCGTCTGTTTGAATGATTAAATGTTGCAATTAGCAGATGAAATCAAGAAAAAGATAATCTACCAAAGGAAAGCAATACTTATTATACCGTTTTTTGTACTTTTGCAATCGTACATAGGTTTCAATAGTGAATATAATAACTGAAACAATAAAAACAGTGGATGAATGAAAAGAACAGTATTATTTATTCTGAGCCTTGCTGTCGCAATCGGACTACAGGCACAATCGCAAGAAATAAATAACGATAATAAAACAATAAGCAAAGCCGAAGAATACTTGACAAAAGCCAAAATATTCTCTGAAAGCGATCAAGTTGATTCTGTCGTATATTATCTTGTTGAACGTTCGTTACTTGATACCACCAATATGGAATGGCTTGGTGATGTTGCATTGTTTTACATTGACATAATGCATATCTCAGGTCTTGCTTCGGAAGACTGTAACAGAGGTAGAAAGTTCGGAGATACGGTTTCGGCAGATGATGATTCCGATTGGATACAGATCTATTGCAATATAGGAGACGTTTATTGGATTAGAGGAAATCACGATAAAGCCATGTTTTATTTCAATAAAGCAATTGAAATTGGAGAGCAGAATCTAAATAAAAATTGTCTTTGTTTATCATCTTTATATAGACAAATGGGATTCCTTTATTTTGTAAAGCAAGACTATGATAAGGCTCTTGAATCTTCTCACAAAGCAAGAAAGATATACGAGCAGGTTTACGATAAAACAAATTTGGATTTAGCAAGTATATACGAGCAATTAGGGCACATTTACGCCGACAAGAATGACAATGGCAACTCTTTACTTTATTATCATAAAGCAGAGGAAATTTACAAGCAAATATCCGGTAAAAAGAGTCGCGATTTTGCATTTATATCTCTCTGTTTAGGAGAGGAATACCATAATCTCAAGGACTATGACAAAGCATTACAATACTATCATACGGCAAGAAAAATAAAGGAACAGTTTGGCGATAAAGAGTCCTTAGAATTACAATATATATATAGTGCTTTGGGGCGTGCTTATACTGACACAAAGAAATATAATAAAGCATTGCGTTACTATGGTAAGGTAATGAAAATAGAAGAAACATACTATGGTTCCAACTCCCCTGCTTTGGTAGATGTCTATTCCTACATCGGAGATATTTACTTTTATAAAGCCGAATATCACAAGGCATTGCAATATCTCAACAAAGCATTAACCATTTCTCGAGAAGAATTTGACGAAGAAGATTCTAAGATCATTCAAATAAAGGAGCGAATTGACACAATAGAGCGAATGAGGAAATATTAAATCGTCATTTGTATCCAATCTTTGTTTGAACAAAGAAAAATAAAACGCCGTTCCGAAAAAATAGAACGGCGTTTTAATTTTTTCTTTCGGCCTTTCGATTTCGTCAAAGGGCGTTTCCGCATTACGGAAACGCCGTTTCGCTGATAGGGTGAAGATGATGAATGTTTTCAAAGTTCATACATAAGGTTGCAGCCTTTGATGGCGGCATTATCCAATCTGCCCGATATTTCAAAACTACCGTCCTTGTGTTTTCTGCCGATGTCCTCTGTTGCAATGAAACTGCAAGTGTCTATGTTTGCAAGGTCGGTTATATTGATAACTCCTGCTTTTCCTATTGAACAATCGGAGAAAGGGTCATTCACTTCCTTTATATCTACCCTCATTTGATTGGGGCAACAGAACGAACCATCTGCTTTGGAATAGGCTTGCGAGAAAAGTTCACACATTCCGTACTCGGAAGCAATGCTTTGCACTCCCAAGGATTGGCAAAGTATTTTATGGAGTTCTTGTTTCGGCAGTTCTTTGCGACGCCCTTTCATGCCTCCGGTCTCAAATACGGTGGTATGTTGCAATTTGAAGTTGTATGCTTCTGCCAAATCCAATAATGCATAGCTGACACCGAAAAGAATTGTTGGGATATTGAGAGATTCATTGTGTAAAAGAATGTCTCGTATTTTTTCTACTTTGTGTGGATAAAAACCGCTTTCGGAGTATTTGCTTCGAGAGATAAGTCCTTGCATCATATAGACGAGAGAGGAATTTCCTTGTTGTTGATAGTTGGGTAACAGGGCAATGAAACAATAGTTTTCGGTTTTGCCAAAGAATTGTTCAAAGTTGGAAAGAAAGCTTCTTTCATAAAGGTCGAATGTTCTTATCCAATGCCTGCTTACTGTGGCGGAAGATGTTCCCGAACTTTTGAAAAACGCAATGGGTTCTTCTTTGAAGCTGACGACTTTATGTGTTCTGAAAAAGCTTATCGGCAAAAAAGGAATATCTTTACGAGAATTTACGCTATTTATTCCCTTTCCGAGCAAGCCGCACCAGCGGGAATAAACATCATTATTCCGATATTGGTATCGAAATACGTCCAAACATAGTTTGTCAAATTCTTCATCGGACTGCAAATCGAATATTCTTTCTCTCATCTCTTCCATTGCTACCCATATTTGTTGTAATTTTGCAAACGTATGAAAAAGGCTTCGATTATATACGAGTCAAGAAAAAAATGAGAAATCCGTTATCATCGAGACGTTACGTTGTGATTGGAATTTTTGTGGCAGTCGGCTTGGTTTATCTGATAAGACTTGCTTATTTGCAAATATTCGACAGTTCTTATACGGAACTTGCCAATCGTAATGCTTTGCGTTATCGTACACAATACCCTGCAAGAGGACTGATATATGACAGAAACGGCAAATTGCTCGTTTATAATGAAGCGGTCTATGACCTGATGGTCATTCCTCGTCAGGTGAAGAATATAGACACAACAGAGTTTTGCAACCTTCTCAAGATAAGCAAGGAGGATTTCATCAGGAAAATGGATAAGGCAAGGAAATATTCTCCCTATGCTCCTTCTATTTTCGAAAAGCAAATCAGCAAAGAAGACTTTGCTCCGATACAAGAGAAAATTTACCTTTATGAAGGTTTCTATGCACAGTCGAGAACTTTGCGTTATTATCCCGAAGCGGTGGCTTGTCATGTGTTGGGATACATCGGAGAGGTAAACGAAGCGATGATAGAAAAGAACCCTTACTACAAGAAAGGGGATTATGTGGGCATGAGCGGCTTGGAAAAGTCGTACGAAGAGTTGTTGAGAGGAAGAAAGGGAAGCAAGACAGCCAAGATTACAGTGGTGGAATACTTTACACCTACCATCAATTCGTTCAACGCTTTCCGTTCGGATGCATCCGGCAATGAGAAAAACGGCAGTAAGACCTTGAGGTGTGTGTATAACTTTAAAATTGCTCCCTGCGGGAACAAGAACAGCAAGAGTTATAAGATTGAGTACAGGAAAG
>URCX01000007.1 GCA_900546465.1 uncultured Bacteroidota bacterium
TTATCCTCTTTGCTGCTTACACTGCCTCCTTCTTCCAATATTTTGAATGTTGGAGCCGTATCACTTATATCATTGGCATCATTGGCAAATGCTTCTGTAAGCATAGCTAAATTCTCTTTTGCTTTCGCCAACTTATCCAAAATAATCTCTTTGAACTCTTGCAATTCCTCATCGGAATATCGCACACGTTTACCCTCTTCCATAGAAAATATGTTTCTAAAATTCTTTATATAGACATTATCTCTTTTTCTTTCGCAGACACAACCTCATCGGCTTTCTTGATAAACTTATCTGTTACATCTTGCACTTCTTTTTCCAAAGTCTTAACCTCATCTTCCGGAGTGCCGCTATCTTTCAGTTTTTTTACTTTTTCCAAGATGTTTCTACGAATATTTCTGATACTTACTTTGGCATTTTCAGCCTCCGCCTTGGCTTTTTTGCATAGCTCTTTACGCCTTTCCTCGGTAACAGGGGGTAAAATAATTCTTACCACATCAGCTTCGATTTTTGGAACAAAACCCAAGTTGGCTGCTTGTATCGCTTTACTTATGGCTCCTAAAAGGCTCTTTTCCCATGGTTGTACAACTATCTGTTTTGCATCGGGGGTATTTATATTGCCTACTTGATCCAATGGGGTCATTGTTCCGTAGTAATCAACCTTTACTCCTCCCAACATTGCAGGAGACGCTTTGCCGGCTCGCAATTTTCCCAACTCTTTATCCAAATGGGCTATTGCCTCCATCATTGATGCGTCTGCTTCGGACAACATCTTCTTAGCTTCGTCATTCATATTCAATCGTATTCTTTATTGTATTTTTACTGCTATTCTTGTGTATGTTTTTGTCTCGTTATCTTTTGTAATCGAGAAGTCAAACCGAACTTCGTTTGTATTTTTCAATTCTCCTTTTCCGACTACCTGATAATCATCTGTCTGCTTATCAAAAGATGCAATTCTTTCATTAACCTCTGCTTCCACAAAATCCGAGGAAAGCAAGCCAAACAAGCTCCCACTCATGACAATAACATCTTTATTCGATGCTTTTACCTTTATTGTTCCTGTGTAAGGTTTGTTGTGTTCCTCGTCCTCTTGAACATCTCCGCTGTTAATCACCGTCCAATTCCCTTCCCAATCAAAGGATGTAATAAACTCCTCTTCATTCTTGCAAGAAAACAAAAACAATAACGAACATATCATTATCAAGAGTAGAAAGCCTCTTTCTATATTTCTCATTTTGAGTTCCAATACTCCAAAACTTACAATTTTCACTTTGCAAAGATACATATTATAACGATAGAAGCTGACAAAAAGTACTTTTTTTGTTCTCTGTTTTTCAGGAAATGAGTAATTTTGGGCTTTGAAAAGAAACCAAATATGCTACGAAAACAAATTCCGAATATTCTGACTTTGTCCAATCTGCTTTGCGGGATATTGGCGATATATTTCTTGTACGATTTAGAAGAGGAAACCATACCTATACTGCCCTCATTGCTTATCATAGCAGGAGCGATATTTGATTTTTTCGATGGGTTTACCGCAAGAGCTTTAAAAGTTTCCTGCCCAATCGGAAAGGAACTCGATTCCCTCGCAGATGTGATCACTTTCGGGCTGGCACCTTCATTGATTACGGTAGAACTCTTGAAAATACAGATATCTTTTCCCGATTATGCAGGTCTCATCTGTTTTATCCCCTTGCTCATGGCATTGATGTCTGCATACCGTTTGGCAAAGTTCAATATAGACGAACGTCAATCCACAAGTTTTATCGGGCTGCCAACACCTGCCAACGCTTTATTGTGGCTTTCATTGCCGCTTATTGTATATCTTTCAGAAAATAAAATACATCTATGGGGATTATATAGCGAACGAATTTATGCTGCAATAACAGCATTTCTTGTAAACCCTTATTTCATCTGTATAACATCTCTCATAATGGCAGTTTTGCTTGTAAGCGAATTGAAGATGTTTGCTTTGAAATTCAAAAACTTCACTTGGCAAGACAATAAGATAAAGTTCATCTTTCTGCTCTCCTGCCTTGTCCTTTTGTTCGTTCTTAACTGTTTTGCAATCCCATTCATAGTTCTGTTGTATATCATAATATCTATCATAACAAACACTTTTAAGAGATGAAATTCAATGTAGAAATTGACGTAATGCCATTAAAGGCATTGTTGGATCCGCAAGGAAAAGCAGTAACATCAAGTATGCAAAACATAGGACTTGGCGTTATTACCAATGTAAGAATAGGCAAACATATAACGCTCGAAATCGAAGCTGCCAACGAAAAAGAAGCAGAAGAGAAAGTAAACAAAGCCTGCAAGGAACTATTGCACAATCCTATTATGGAAAGTTATACTTTCTCAATCAAACAGGCATAAATCATGCCCGCACCTTTATCTATCGCCATAGAAGACTTCGACTATTTTCTGCCCGAAGAAAACATAGCGAAGTTTTCTTTGGCAGACAGAGATAAGGCAAAACTTCTTTGCTTGTCAGAAAGAGGAGAAATAAGCGATAACGTATTCTCCGATTTGCCGAATCTTTTGAACAAAAACACTTTGTTGATACTCAACGATACGAAAGTAGTCTATGCTCGTCTTTTTTTCCAAAAGGAAAGCGGTTCCACAATAGAGGTTTTCTGTCTTGAACCGATAGAGCCTTGCGATATGCAGTTGGCGTTTGCTGAAACAGAATGTTGTCAATGGAAATGCCTTATCGGCAACAACAAAAAATGGAAAGAAGAATATATCTCCAAAACCTCAACAATAGGAGATGACTCCATAAATCTTACAGCTCGGAGAATAAAACCGGAAGGCAATGCATGGATAGTCGAGTTTCGGTGGAATAAAGGCAGAAGTTTCGCAGAAGTTCTTCAAAACATGGGCGTTGTTCCCTTGCCTCCATATCTGAAAAGAGAAGCAAAGGAACAAGATAAAACGGATTATCAAACGATATATGCCAATCCGGAAGGTTCGGTGGCTGCCCCGACGGCAGGTCTGCACTTTTCCGACAAAACCTTTGAAGATTTAAGAAATAGAGGAATAAAACATGATTTTGTTACGCTCCATGTCGGAGCAGGTACATTCAAGCCCGTGACCAGCAAAACAATAGGAGAACACATAATGCACACGGAAAAAGTGTGTATCGGCAAAAAAGTAATCAAAGATTTGCTTTCGGATTGTGAGCAGCAAACAATCTGTGTCGGCACAACTTCAGTAAGAACGATGGAAAGTCTCTATTGGCATGGTGTAAAGCTGCTTTCCCAAGACTTGCAATACCAAGATATGGATATAAAGCAGTGGGAACCATACGAACATTCGAGAGACGTTCCTGCAAAAGAAGCCTTACAAGCCGTATTGCATAGTTTGGAAGAAGAAAAACTTGATACGCTTTACGGTCAGACACAAATAATCATTGCCCCTACTTACAAATACAGACTTACAGATGGCATGATAACTAATTTTCACCAACCTAAAAGCACCTTGCTTTTATTGGTTTCTGCCATGATAGGCGATAAGTGGAAAAAAGTTTATAAATTTGCACTTACACATAATTACAGATTTCTCTCTTTCGGAGATGCCTGTTTGTTTCTAAGGCCTTAGGAAACAGTTTGATGTTTGAAGAGAAATAAAACGCCGTTTGGTTGTAACGAAACGCCGTTTGACGAAAATAAAACGGCGAATAAAAAAACTAAAACGAAGAAACAATGAAATACAAAAGAATATTGCTCAAACTCAGTGGCGAATCGCTTATGGGAGAGCAGGAATACGGCATCAGTCCCGACATGCTTTCGCAATATGCGGGCGAGATCAAATCCGCAAAAGAAAAAGGAGCGGAAATAGCCATTGTAATAGGTGGCGGAAATATCTTCCGCGGTCTGCAAGGAGCCGCAAAAGGAATGGACAGGGTGCAAGGGGATTATATGGGCATGCTTGCCACCTTGATAAACTCCATGGCTCTACAAGCCGAATTGGAAAAGCAAGGAGTGAAAACGGAATTGCTTGGCGGTTTAGCCATAGAACCTATATGTCGAGAAAGTTCTCGCTCTCGTATTCGCCAAGCCCTTGAAGAAGGAAAAGTGGTAATCATTGGAGGAGGTACAGGCAACCCTTACTTTACGACAGATACAGCCTCAAGTCTGAGAGCAATAGAAATGGAAGCTGATGTTATATTGAAAGGGACAAGAGTGGACGGTATCTACACGGCAGACCCCGAGAAAGACAAGACAGCTGCCAAATATGAGAAGCTCTCATATCAAGAGGCATTGAATAAACAATTAAAGATAATGGATCTTACGGCTTTTGCTCTATGCCAAGAAAACAATATGCCTATCTACGTTTTTGATATGAATACCAAAGGTAACCTTTTAAAGGTTGTAGAGGGGGAGCATATCGGTACAATAGTATTCGAATTTTCAAGCAAATAAATCTAATACATAATAAACAAATTAGCAGAAATGAGTACAAGAAGAAAATTATTGGCATTGTTGGTTGCACTCCTAAGCATGGGTACAACATCTTTTGCATGCACAAACTTCCTTATCACCAAAGGAGCATCGAAAGACGGTTCCACCATGATTACTTACGCAGCCGATTCACACACACTTTACGGAGAACTCTATTATAACCGAGCAGCCCAATACCCTGCCGGAACTATGTTGCAAGTAATCGATTGGGACTCCGGAAAACAACTTATCAAAATCCCGCAAGTGGAAAACACTTATACAACCGTGGGTAATATGAATCAGTGGGGTCTCTCAATAGCCGAAACAACCTATGGAGGAAGAAATGAATTGGTCGATACAACAGGAGGAATAGACTATGGCAGTCTTATTTACCTCACACTTCAAAGAGCGAAGACGGCAAGAGAAGCCATAAAGCAAATAGCCGAATTTGTTGAAACTTACGGATACTACTCCTCCGGAGAGAGTTTCTCCATAGCTGATGAAAATGAAGTATGGATAATGGAACTTATTGGCAAAGGTGCGCCCGTATATGATAAGAAAGGCAAAGTAGATAAGCGTTGGACAAAAGGAGCCGTATGGGTAGCAATGCGAGTTCCGGACGGATACATATCCGGACATGCAAACCATGCAAGAATAACCACCTTTGCCCAAGAAACAAAAGGCAGTTTCAAATCCATATCATCTAAAAAGATGAAAGAAATCTTCCGTCCCGAAGTCGAAGTGGTTTATGCACATGATGTGATAACATTTGCAAGACTTAAAGGATACTATACAGGCGAAAATAAAGATTTTTCTTTCAGCGATATTTACGCTCCATTGGATTTCTCCGGAGCAAGAGGTTGCGAAGCCAGAGTATATGCAGCATTCTTGAGATGTAACAAATCAATGAAAGAATACGAAGACTATGCAATGGGACACAACTTCAAACATCGCATGCCTTTGTGGATAAAACCTGAAAATAAGCTTGACGTCAAGGACGTAATGGAACTGATGAGAGACCATTACGAAGGTACGCCAATGGATATGACGAAAGATTTGGGAGCAGGTCCTTTTGCCTGCCCTTACCGTTGGAGACCTATGGGTTTCAAAGTAAACGGACAAGAATACATACACGAAAGAGCAACCTCCACACAGCAAACAGGCTTTTCATTTGTGGCTCAATCACGTTCATGGATGCCGAATCCTGCAAAAGGAATCCTATGGTTCGGTGTCGATGACACCTATTCCACAGTATATGTTCCTATGTATTGTTCAATAGAAAAAGTTCCGGAATGCTTTGCCGAAGGCAATGGAAATATGGTAACTTATTCCGAAACCTCAGCTTTCTGGTTATTCAACCTTGTAACCAATATGGCATATTCCCGTTACTCCGATATGATTGTAGATATAAGAAAAGAACAAAGCAAATTGGAAGCCGCTTACATCAATGAAGTGGCACAAGTTGATAAACGCTTGCAGGCAGAGAACGGAAATGAAGTCAAGATGAGAGAAATAATGACACAATTCTCCAATGCCAAAGCAGACCAAATGATGAAGTCTTGGAAAAAGCTAAGTCAGTTCCTTTTGGTAAAATACATTGATGGAAACATCAAAAAAGAAACCAATGGCAAATTTGAAGAAAGCCCTTACCGCAAAGGACAATGCGTCTTCCCTGAACAACCCGAATATCCGCAAAAATGGTACGAAATGATAATCAAAGACCATGGCGATATAATCAAAGTTCCGGCAAACAACTAATAACACAACCGGCAAACAAAGCGAGGAACAACCTTGGTTGTTCCTCGCTTTGTTTTTTACGGAGAACTCATATAATATACCATTCACCACCTTTCATAAAGAAGAAATATTATAAGAAAATAGATTGCTTCTAATCGAGATGAAATCAACAGAGCATTACCTTCTCTTTTTTGTGATGTAACGCAAAACCATTGATAATTTTATTATTCATCAATCTCCCTAAATAACTGCAATCCGCTACCAATAAGGTATTTATTCCAATCGGCATTATGTCAAAAACGAAACGCCGTTTTAGAAAATTAAAACGGCGAAAGAATTTCTTGGAAGGGTGTTTTGGTAAATTCTTTTGATGTTTCTCCATTTATCCGTTTCAAATGATTGCTTTGCCGATGATGGTTTTGACTGTGAGACTATGGCAATGCGTAAGATATATCCCTGCTTTCTTATTCCCTTTTCCTATTTCTGTAAATCCTCACGGCTGTGTACAGGCAAGCCAATGAGAATAAAAGAGCCGTAGCCGTTGAGACAGGCGTTGTATTCCCATATGGCACAAATCTCTCTGTCTTAATATCATAACGATAGAGCTGCCTGTAAGGCGTTTCCACAGTTACTTTTTCATTCCAAGCCCCATGAGCATTCGGCATAGGCGGTTGAGCAACAGCAAGCGAGAGACAAAAAACACAACAAAGAATAAAACTACAAACTTTCATAACTACACAACAATAACCTTAGAAGAAAACACCTTAGAACCACTTGATACTCTCAACACAAAGCAACCCTCCGTCGGCAGAGATATAAAATTGCTATGAGATACAGCCACGACCCTGCCTTGCAAATCGAACAGCAATAGTTCGTCAACCCTCAAAGGCACATCAACCCTGAGCATGCGACCTGACTGAGAGAACTTCAAACCGTCATCAGTCGTATTATTATCGAAGGAATGCCACTTCAATCGCAAATCGAACTTTTTGCCAATACTGCCTGCATCACAAACAAAGGAGTAAGCACTATCCGACATAAAATTACAAAGTACACTGTCTGTTCCATGCTCTAAGAGTGTAATTTGTTCAAAGAACTCATCTCTCTTAGGTAGCAAGATTTTGAGTTTCCCGCCCAACTTATCCGACACCTTCAAATTCAGATTCACGCTATCCGATAAATCTCCTATGGCAGCCACAGATAAATCATCTCCGGCTATTGAAAACCACATATCAGGAGCCGAACCGACGCTGAACAGTTTATAAGTGTCGTATTCATCATACCCCATAGATGCATCATTGCGAACATATAATCTGACTTCGTCTTTTCCACCCTCGGATATAAGATTGAAATACAAGCTGCCAAGAATAGAAGCAGATGATTTGCTCTTACTTTGAGATGGCAGTTTTTTGTGCAAAGACAAACCATTGGAAGTTGATGATACTTTTGTCATAAATCCGCCGAAAGGAGGAACTCTAAAATCGGAGACTTGATTGTTATCACTTGGGAAATAAGCCCCTGTCGATGGGTCAAGCAACCAGAACCCATCAATACTCTCCCTGCGGAAGTTATTCAATCCGACAGAGAACGGATAGGGATTACAAACCAAATGATAACCATTGCCCGTATTTGCCGTAAAACTTGCATTCTTCAAAAGACGTATGCTGTCTCGTAAAAACAAATTGCCTTCAAATGAAAGAGTTTTGTTATCCTTGTAAGCGACAAGGTAGCCTGTCGAATTAGTAAAGAAATTCTCATTATCGTGATATTCCGAATACGGAATCCAAGAGTATAAAGCCTCATCTAAGTAATAGAGGTCATCATCATAAGTTCGTTGGAAGAAACGACCGACTTCATTTGCCGATAGGTTCTTGACATCAATCGGCACGCCGAAGAAGTTCCAACCATTGGTATTGGCGGTATAAGCAGAGAAGGAGGTCTCAACGGTAATCTTATCGGCTTTCAATATGCCGTCTATTATTAGTTCTGCTTTATTGCTGTCTGCATAAGCTGTGGAATAATCGGATTGTAGCAGGAGTTCATTGCATTTTAAGTTTGTTCCAATGGGGACATTCACCTTATGTCCTTTTCTAATGATGACTTTATCGGTAGGTTCCGGCAAACAGGCGGTCTCCCATGTTGAAGGGTCATTCCAAGCTCCACTCTTCTCGCTGTTGAGAATTTTGCCGGTATCGAAACAAAGGCTTGCAACAGTGTCGTTGCCTACCGTCATGATACAGAGATAACGGCTCTGAGCTTCCAAGTTTTCCAATAAGATTTCATCTTGACCTGGTGTGATAGAAATATCTCTTACATGAGAATAGGAAATAGGGTTATTTAGTTTATGTCTCAAACTACTGTCATTCAATGAAGCTGCTTTGAAATACACAGTATCCCATTCAACTGTAAGGTCGGGATTTATTTGCGGATTATGTTTCACTCCTGTTATAATGCTACCTTTGCGAGTAAGTATTCTATCCTGATATGAAAGACCTGCCGTACCCGAACCCGGTATTGTACGTCCGAACAGGTCAATGGTGTCTCTATATTCTCCGGTAATATCTTTTTTCAGCAAAAGATAAGCATCATTTCCTCCTAAAAAAGAAGTGCGAAGCTCTATCGGAAATGATACAAAATCATACGAATTGAGTTCTTCAAGTTTATAACATACCATTATATAAGAGTTTCTATGAACAGTGTCCAGGGTTGAAAAATGATATTCAATATTAGAAGTGTTAACAGTATCAGAACCACTATCGACAAACCTGACTTTATAATCTCCGAGACATATATCTTTCCCTGTTCCATTGAATATTTCTAAGCCGTAATTGGACGACTTTGTCGCTATTCTTGAAAAGAAGAGGTCTTGTGTAGCGTTGTTTACTTTGTATAGGTGTATTGTCGGGGCAGTTTGAGTGCCATTGTTTGTCAGGCTGAGTTTAACAGTATTTGAACCCTGAACCCGTGATGTCAGATGTTCGACTTGTCTCTTCGTTTCAAAGCTGTATTGTCTTGTCTCGGCTGTTATGGTATCGCATATTTCTACGTAGTATTTCGTCGCAGGGGAAAGGTTATGTATTCTCAGAGTGTCGTTGCTTAATACGTAGTTTTCTGATGATAGTACATCGCGTGGAGTGGTAATGGTGATGGAATCTATATATATACTTGTTGAATATGTTGATTTGTTGGTTATGGTAATATTGTCACAGTTATTACGAATAGTATCGGTTATGTTCTTGATTGAACTTGTAATTTTTATGGTTGTGTCATTTATCTCTAAAAGTACGTCTTTTTTATTAGAGGTTTTCTTCACAAACATTTTCACGACAGAACCTGCCGGAATATTTAACTTCGGTGTTGCAAATGCACCGCATTGCTCCATTAGACAATAAGCATCATTGGTAATGTCTCCACGTTTCACTGTTATTCCCTTCGCTCTGCAATATGGCTTTTGTGTAAGGCTTCTTGGTAAGGTGTATAAACAACTTGTGCCTCCTATCGGGGTAGAGTTGTTTATCTGTTCGCTTAGAAAATGTTCAAAGTTCTCTTCAAAAATAAGGGTGTCCTTGAATATGCAAAGGCTTTCGTGTTCTCTTATTTGCAAGGGTATTATTGCTTCATGGCAGGTGGTACCGGCTGTCTGGCAATGCGATATTTTAGGTATCAAACTTGCAAAGAGGAATAAGAAAAGGGTGATGTTAGGTCTCATAAAAATATTGGTTTATAGGGATTTCCTACCTGCCCCAACTTTCTCTGTCAAGGCTTCTGTATGTTATGGCTTCTGCCAAATGGGCGTCTTGTATGTCTGCACTGCCTTCCAAATCTGCTATGGTTCTTGATACTTTCAGTATTCTGTCGTAGGCACGGGCGGAGAGTTGAAGTTTTTCCATTATTGTTCTCAGTAGTTCCATACCGGAGGGTTGTATCTTGCAGTATTGCTTCATCTGTTGGGTATTCATTTGTGCATTGCAGTGTATTTCAGGATTGTTTCTATATCTTTCTTCTTGTATTTTCCTCGCTTTTATTACTCTTTGTCTTATCTCGGCACTTGTTTCTCCTTCTTTTATGGTTGATAAGTCTTTGAATGGCACAGGAACTACTTCGAGTTGTATATCGATTCTGTCGAGCAATGGTCCGGATATTTTGTTTAAGTAGCGGTGTACTGCTCCTGTGGCACAGGTGCAGTTTTGCGTGGGGTGATTGTAGTAGCCGCAGGGGCAGGGGTTCATGGCTGCTACCAACATGAAGCCGGCAGGGTAGTCGGTTGTTTGTTTTGTTCTTGATATGGTTATTTTCCTTTCTTCCATCGGTTGTCGCAGTACCTCCAATACACTCCGTTTGAACTCCGGTAGCTCATCTAAGAAGAGTACTCCGTTATGGGCTAAGGATATTTCGCCAGGCTGAGGATAGCTGCCTCCGCCAACCAAGGCTACATCGCTGATGGTGTGATGAGGGTTACGAAACGGACGTACGAATATGATGGGTTGCCGACTTTTCATTTTGCCTGCCACGGAATGTATTTTGGTAGTCTCCAAGGCTTCGTCTATGGTCAGAGGTGGCAGTATAGATGGCAGACGCTTGGCTAACATTGTTTTTCCACTGCCGGGAGAGCCTATCATCAGGATATTATGTGAGCCTGCTGCCGCTATTTCCATTGCTCGCTTGACGCTTTCTTGACCTTTTACGTCTTTGAAATCGTATTCATAATCGTTTAAGTTTTTGGCAAATTCTTCGTTGATGTTTATATTCTCGGCAGGGAGAACTGTTGTACCTTCAAGATGATTGATTACTTCTTGTATGTTCTCTGCTCCGTAAATGGTTATACCGGAGACTATGGCGGCTTCTTTGGCGTTCTCTTTCGGCAATATGATGTTTTTATAGCCTTGGCGTTTGGCTTCTAAGGCTATCGGAAGGACACCGCGGATACTTCTGATACCACCATCCAGGGACAGTTCTCCCATGATGATGTACTCGTCTATCTTATCTGCGGTGATTTGTTCGGAAGCAACTAAAATGCCGACCGCTAATGGCAAGTCGTAAGCAGCCCCTTCTTTCCGAAGGTCGGCAGGTGCCATGTTGATGACGATTTTCTTCCCTGGTATTTTATAGCCGTAATGGTTTAAGGCAGCAGAGATTCTTTGCTGACTTTCTTTTACCGAACTGTCGGGCAATCCTACCAAAAGAAAGTTGATGCCTTTGTCCACTGTTACTTCTATCGTTACTATCGTCGCTTCTATTCCGGTTATCGCACTGCCGTAAACTTTCGTTAGCATGGTGTGTCTTGTTTATGCTTCCCTGAATGCAATTTATCAGTTATCACATTTGTTACGTTTGCAAAGTTAGCAAAAAAAGCATTCAAAAGTAGTAAGAATGTCGTTTTTTTTCTTCATCAACTGTTGCTCCGCGTTTCTGCTTATCGGAAATAATGCAGTTGAAATAATGCATGCAGAAATCTGAGAGTTCTTCTTGAAATTATTATTCAAGAGTTTAGCAAATCGCCAATTCATTGTGATTGAAAACGCTATTTCTCTCGCTTTTAAGCAAGTGCAGGTGAAGGAAGGAAAAAGCCTCGGAGGTTCTCACCTGCGAGGCTTGGTAAATATAGAATTATGAAAAAATCTATCGAATAATCACCCTCGTCGCAGTGGGTAATCTTCATCAATTCTCTTTTTTTTGATGAGCTCTATTTATTCATACCAAAGGTAATGGTCAAATAATATACGTCTCTGTGGTTCTATTTTTTCTGTAATGTCGTGTTCATCTAAGAGGTTGCCAATGTATTCGTTGAATTCTTTGTAGTTGCAGTCATTCTTCCATTTCTCTATCTCGCATTTTTTTAACTGATGCTTATCTGTTTTAATACCAGGTAATTTCTTTGCTACTCTACTGTCAAATATAGAGTAGTCTGCTCTTCCATATTTGTAAGTATTGTGAACATGGCAGTACTTTGTGGTGAATGAAAACAAGTTGATTTTATGTTTGTCTTTACATTCTTTGGCAATATCGGACACCAATGAAGGATCTCCAACAGCCACTCTGTTGTCAAAATTTACTTTTGTGATTATCTCGGCAAATTCAGGTAAAGTGATTTTTCTTTTGTGTAAATGCAGGTTTGTTGAATATGCAACATCAATTACAGCAATCTTTTTTGCGACCTCTATAACATTATCATTCTTCGGACAACAGTGTATTACTGCTTCAATTAGATCCTTTTCCTTGCCATAGTAGCTTTCCAAAACTTTTTCATGACGCTCTTTCATCTCTTGGATTGTTAATTTCTTATCCATATCGTTGATCGTTTATAGGTTTAATTAAATATATTTGATTGCAAACTTGGTGATTAGCGAAGATTGCTGTAGCTTTGAAGTGTTAAACAAAAGACCACAAACAATAATTGCTATATTCACCGAACGCGAAATTACTGATATTTTCTGTATTGCAGATGATTTCTGCATTTTTTTGATACTTTATTTCCCCAAAATACACTTTCCACTTGTCCGAATGCTTGGATATAAGTGCCTTAGGTTTATCGGAGGTCGATAATCTCGGCTTTAGGGTATTTGTTTTTGGGGAAGACGAAATCATTGTCTCTAACTTTGATTCCGGTTTCATATTTGTTAAATATATAAGTGTAGGTGTTGCCCTCCCTTATGTTTATTGTCATCTCTTTCAGGCGATTGGTGTTTTTATCGGAGGCAATCCTTATTTTTGCTATGCTTGATTTGCCTTTAGGGATAAGGTCTATAATGTTTACAATGCTGTTTCCACGTTTCTCTTCCCTTATAAGTTTAGGGCGGTAGTCTTTCGCATAGCGTTCAATCAAGCCTACTATATTCAAGACATTGTTTTCATCATTCACCTGAGTAAGTTCGACTTCATTATTGTTTTTTACGAAATGCCATACGTTTTTCCCATCGGAATAGTCCTCATATTCGGGGGAGATGAGGGTGAATTTATTCCCGTTTGATACCAAGGTGCCGGAAAGGGAGGCCGTTTCTTTGCCTTTGTTCTTTGTTGACATTGTGAAAGTAACTCTGAAAGGGCTGTCGGCTTTTATTTTGGTGATAATCTTTTCAACTATTTTTTGAGCAGTTTTGTCAACCACGACTCCGTTCTCTTTTACTCTTTGCGGGAGAGCAAGTCCTGCAAAGACAAATAAACAAATCGATAAAACGAATGCTTTCTTCATATCGGTAGGATTATTTACCAGTGTATTCTTTGAGTATTTCGTCCAATTCGCTCTCGGTTTTCACCAAGACTTCTCTTGCTTTGCTGCCCTCAAAAGGTCCCACAATGCCGGCTGCTTCCAACTGATCTATTATTCTTCCTGCTCTATTATAACCGAGTGAGAGTTTGCGTTGTATTAAAGAAGTACTGCCGTGTTGATGTAGGACAACCAAGCGGGCAGACTCTGCAAACTTATCGTCAAGCTGCTTCATATCCACTTCCTTGCTCGGTTCGGAATCCTCGTCCAAATATTCCGGCAAAAGGAAGGTCTCATTAAAGCCTCGTTGAACTCCTATATAGTCCGCAAGTCTCTCTATCTCGTCTGTATCTATCAATGCACATTGCAATCTTATCAAATCGCTTCCAAGGGAAATAAGCATATCTCCCCTGCCTATGAGTTGCTCTGCTCCGCCTGTGTCGAGTATTGTACGGGAATCCAATTTACTGCTCACCTTAAAGGCTGCTCTTGCAGGGAAGTTTGCTTTGATTGTTCCCGTTATGATATTTACCGTCGGTCTTTGAGTCGCTATTATAAGGTGTATGCCGACCGCTCTGGCAAGTTGGGCAAGCCTTGCAATCGGAAGTTCGATTTCTTTTCCCGCTGTCATTATCAGATCTGCGAACTCATCTATTACCAGCACTATGTAAGGCAAATAACGATGTCCGTCAGTAGGCAGAAGTCGCCGAGAGCAGAATTTGGCATTGTATTCCGTTATTTTTTTGCAGCCTGCGGCTTTCAGCAAGTCGTACCTCTGATCCATTTCTATACATAACGAATTAAGAGTCCTCACAACCTTTTTCACATCGGTTATAATAGCCTCTTCGCTGTCAGGTAACTTTGCAAGATAATGACGTTCTATTTTTGAGTACAAGGACAACTCTACTTTTTTCGGGTCAACCATCACGAACTTCAATTCGCATGGGTGTTTCTTAAATAATAAGGAAGATATAATGGCATTCAATCCTACGGATTTTCCCTGCCCTGTTGCTCCTGCCATCAGCAAGTGGGGCATTTTGGCAAGATCTGCGACAAATGGTTCGGAGGATATTGTTTTGCCTATTGCGACAGGCAGTTCATATTTACTGTTTACAAATTGCGGCGATGTAAGCATGGTCTTCATCGATACAACCTGCGGATTGGAGTTCGGTACTTCAATACCTATGGTTCCCCTGCCCGGTATTGGTGCAATAATTCTTATTCCCAATGCGGAAAGGCTTAGAGCTATGTCGTCCTCCAAGTTCTTTATTTTATTTATTCTTGTCCCCGGTGCCGGCACTATTTCGTATAGAGTTACCGTAGGACCGGGTGTGGCTTTTATCTTGACAATATCTATACTGTAATTCTTCAATGTGGTAACGATTCTGTCCTTATTTGCCAACAGTTCGCTCTCATTGATAATCTTATTGTTCTTTTCATAATCCTCCAACAAGTCCGGCATATCCGCTGTCGGCTGTCTAAAACTTGCCAATTCCAATTTGGGGTTGTATGGTTCGTCTATTCCGAAATGCAAGGGCTCTTCTTCGCTGTCTTCTTCAAAGTTCTCTTCTTCATTTCCTACGTTCATCGCAGAGGGTTGCTCAACTTCAAAGGTTACTTCTTCGTTTTCGCTTGTGCTTCCTATGACATCTCTGTTTTGAGCGTTCTTTACTTCAAATTTTGTAAGTTCCTGCTCTTCCTCAGGGCTTAATAAATCCCCTGATTCATTCCTTCTTCTTTTTTCATCGGTGTGGAAAGAAAATATTTCATGAGTTTTTTCTTCCTCGATTTGAGTTTCCGTTTCCTCTTTCTCCTTGCGAAGCGTTTCTTCTCTTTCCTTCTCTCTCTCTTCGGCTTTCAAACGCTTTCTTTCTTCTCTCTCTTCTTTGCTTTTTTGCAGATGCTCTTTCCATGTCCTGATTGCACGAAATACAAAACTGTATCTTACGTTGAACAACATCATCGGAAAACTTATGGTGAAAGCCAATAAAAACAGGCTTGCACCCACCTTACCTATTACGCCTTTCAACCAATAATTAACCGCCATGCCGACCGTCCCCGCAAAGACGTCCATGTATTCAAGACCTCCAATCTTCACACAGAAACCGCAAACTACGGAAATCCAAAGCATTATTACAAATACGGATACTATCCATTTGGAAAGGTTCTCCACATGCAGCCCGAAAAGTCGCAGAACGCCGAGTGTGAAAAGTATAAGGAACCCGAATGAAGCTATGCCGAAAGTATGTCGTATGAAGAGATAGGATATGAACGCTCCCAATGAACCGCCCCAATTCTCAATGTTTTGTTCTCCGATTAAAAGTTTGATAGGGGAAAGTCCCTGCATTCTTGTATAATCATACGACCAGCTCCAAAAAAATGAAACAAAGCAGACAAAACAAAACACTGTGAATATGCTCAAACATACTCCCATTACTTTCGGAAATTGCTCCGAATGCACCGCTCTGCTTATCAGGCTTGCGGAACTTCCTTTTTGTTTGCTGCTCTTTCCCTTTGCTTTTTTGCTCTGCTTTGTTTCGCTCATCAAATTATGTTTTTAGAAATCTTCGTCTCCCGAACCTTCTTCGCCACTCACGGATTTCAACTTCTCCAAGAACTCTTCCTCCGTCAATTCCTCATAGCCGGCTTCCATGATAAGCTCTGTATTCTTAACCTTGCCTTCTATAAGTTCGGAAACCTTGAATTGACAAGAGATTTTGTCGTTCAAATCTATACTGAACTCGAAAGGCATGGCTTTAAGACCCGGACAATACATCAAATCCGTCATAGGTCCGATTTCATCGCAAGCCCAGATTGTTTCTGTAACATCTGCACCATCTTTATCCTTGGAAGTGCATATTATTTCTTTCACTTTTTTGCCTGCAATTTCCTTTGTATTACCTGTTTCTTTGTAAGAAATATCAGCAAAGTCCGCATCTGCGATTTTTTTCCTGATAAACCATTTGCCATTCAACTCATCGATAGGTATCATGGAGAGATCAAAAGTGTAGGTAATGGTTTTCTTTACTGCATCGGTCAATTCCGTTGCGGGTAAGCCTAACATCATTGCCCAAGTAAAAGACATGGTTTTGGTTTTGTTCTCAAAAACCTTGGTTTCCCATTCTGTAGGAAGTTGAGCTCCCTCAGGAATATCACCTGTCCAAGAAAGCTGATACTTGACTGTTCCTGCCCATTTACCTTGTTGGGCATTGACTAAATTCATAAAGCTCACAAACAAGAGTGCAAGCAAAAAGACACGTTTTTTCATTGTCATTCGATTTTTGATTATTACTGTTTTGGATCTTTCAAAGGGGCAAAGATACGAATTAAAACGAAAATACGCCGCACCCCAAGCGGAAAAGCCGAAAATGAAAAGCCGAAAGAAAAAATTAAAACGCCGAAAGAATTTCTTAGAACGGCGTTTTAATTTCCTCAAAGGGCGTTCCGTAGAATTCTTTCGTTATTTCGTCAAAATCGCTTGCCGTGAGGCATTGTTTTTTTTGTGGGTTTATCTTAGCGAGTCTTTCAGCATAAGCAAACGATTGGTTATATTGACATCACTGACAGAGCCATCGAAATCAAGGCTCAAAAGATTCAGTTGAGGATATAATTGTTGTATTCTGTTTTCCACTCCTCTGCTTATGATATGATTTGCTATGCAGCCGAAGGGTTGAAGACTTATTACGGCATCTGCTCCCGATTTTGCATACGATACTATTTCTGCCGGAAGCAACCAGCCTTCGCCGAATTGGGTATAAAGGGGCAGTACTTCCTTTACTCCCTTTGCCAATTCATAAATATCTTCCAACTTCACCGGATAACGGAACCGGGAAAGTATCTTATTGAACTTGCTTATTTCTTTATTGACGAGTTGATATAAGAAGTCGTAAACGAATTTCGGCATGAGACTTTTATCGAGTTTATTCTTCACATTGATTTCACGATTGACGAAACTCTGTGTGAAGAATGGTGTAAGCATTGGAGGAATGACTTCTATGCCTTGGTCGATTAACCATCGGATTAGGTTTTTATTGGCGAAGCCGTTGAATTTAAGGAATATTTCTCCCACTATTCCGACCTTTTTGCATTTTACCTCCTTATGTGGCAAGAGCTTTTCGAACTTATTCACTGCCTTTTCCAAGAGTTTGATAATTGCACTTCTGTTGCCGGCAAGCACCAAAGGTTTTGCTATCTCTATGAAGTCGTCTCTAAGCCTTTTTGCCTCCGCCTTATTTTCCGTTCTTACAACAGTGGAATGATAAAGCAGCGAAAGAGCGTCTCCGAACAACATGGCAGAGAATGCAATCGGCACTATCTTCAACCATGATAAAGAAAAGCCGGGTTGATTGTTCATCACAGCCGAATCCATTGTTACACTGATAACGGGAACTTGCTCAAAGCCGGCATCAACCAAAGCCTTACGGATAACGGCATAGTAACTCGAAGCCCTGCATTGTCCTCCCGTCTGGGTAATTCCCACTGCGGTTTGCGATAAATCATACTTTCCGCTTTGCAAAGCCTTTATCAAATCTCCCACAATCAGAGTTGCAGGATAGCAAACCTCATTATTGGAATACCTCAAACCGATTTCCACGGATTGTTCGTCGCTTTCCGGCAATACTTCCAACTTATAGCCGCTCAATTCAAACACCTGCGGCAGGAAAGGGGAAGAATAATCCGTGAAAAAAGGGGCAAGAATCGTCCGCGGTTTATCTTCAAGCTCGAAAGTCTTCGTATCGATAAATGCAGACGGTTCATGATGTTCCGTTGCTTGTTTCAAACGAAGGCTTTCCAGCAGACTTCTTACACGCAAACGCATGGAACCTATGTTGTTTATATCATCTACTTTTATGATGGTGCAAACCTTTCCGTAGCGTCGGAAGATATTTTCCACCTCATCAAGCAGGAATGCATCGGGACCGCAGCCGAAAGATGTGATTTGAATATAGTTTACCCTGTCTCCCTGTTGTGCCGTCCACTTTGCCGCTTTCACAATGCGATTCATGTAAGCCCATTGCGACCGCATGTAGGTATCTTTCATCTCTTCATCGGAAACATTTCGCAAAATGTCGTCACTCACCACCGTTGCACCGAGTTCGGAAATTATTGTGCTGAGTTTATGCTGTATAAGGCTGTCGCAATGGTAGGGTCTTGCTGCGAGTACTATTACCTGCCTGTTTTCTTGCGATGCTTTCTGTAAATACTCCTCTGCTTTATGCTTCATGTCTGTTTCGTAGGCATTGCGAGCAGAGATGGCTGCTTGTAAAGCAAGTCTTATTTGCTTTCTGGTTACTTTAATCAAAGAAGGATAAAGTCTCGCAAGCTCTTTAATGTACGCAACAATGTTCTCGAACAACGAACTATCGTCTTTGAAATTGAAAACAGGATTGTCTATTCTGCAATCGCAGTTCTCTTTCAATTTAAATTGATTTTTGATAATGGTATTATAGGAAGAAACTATCGGACAGTTGTAAGAGTCTGCCGTTGTCTCGTCATCTTTCTTTTCATACACCACATAGGGGAAGAAAATGTCTTTTATGCCTTTATTTACAAGGTTCTTGATATGCGAATGCACCAATTTGGCAGGGAAACAGATGTTTTCGCTCATCACATCGTGCAATTCCTTTTCGTAATCCTCGTATGTGGATAAATCACTCGGCACAAGTTCTATGTTCAATGAGGCAAACAGTGTTTGCCAAAAAGGGAAATCCTCGAACATATTCAAGACACGTGGTACGCCAAGGGTTAAAACAGGATTTTCAGGAGCGTTTCTTTCAAATACTCTGCCGAGTTTGTAAGCATAAATATCGTCTCCTTTTTCGCTTTTGGCTTTTGAACTGAAGACTTTCTCGCATTTATTACCCGAATGATAAGTTTTGCCGTTTGCAAACACATATTTGGTTACAAGGCATTTGTTTTCACAGCCGCGGCAGTGCAATTCCCTGCTCGTATATTCGGATACATGGAGTTGAGTTGTCATTTGCTCTTTCCGGTACTTCGTTTCTTTCATATAATTCTCGCAAGAACTTATGGCACATCCGTAAGCTCCCATAAGTTCAGGGGCAGAACTTCTGAAAACAGACTTTCCTGTCATATTCTCAAAGGCTTTCACCACAGCGTCATTCTTCATCGTGCCGCCTTGAACGACGATTTTGTTTCCTATATCGGCAGAACCTATTTTCAAAACTTTATAAAGACAGTTCTTTACTACGGAATATGACAAGCCTGCGGAGATGTCTGCCACCGTGGCTCCTTCTCGTAAGGATTGTTTGACTTTCGAGTTCATGAATACCGTGCAACGAGTTCCCAAATCACAAGGATTTTCTGCCAAAGCGGCAAGATGTGCAAAGTCTGCGACCTTATAACCGAGTGAAGCGGCAAAGGTTTCTATGAAAGAACCGCAACCGGAAGAACAAGCTTCGTTCAGTTCTATTTTGTTCAGCACTCCGTTCTTTATGTACATGGCTTTCATATCCTGACCGCCTATATCCAAGATGAAATCCACCTCCGGACAGAGGAGTTTTGCCGCTTTGTAGTGTGCTATGGTTTCTACCATGGAATAATCCAAGCCAAAAGCGGCTTTTATCAGTTCTTCACCATATCCTGTGGAGCATGCGGCTACTATGTCAGGTTTGGCATTATGCCGTTCTGCTTCTTTCTGCAATCTGTTCAAAGCCTCCTGAACGGCTTTCAAGGGATTGCCTTCATTTTTGGAATAATCGGAAAAAAGAATATTGTTTTCTCTATCTGTCAAAACCAATTTCGTCGTTGTGGAACCTGAATCTATGCCGAGAAAAGCCTCGGATGAAAAGCCGTCAAGCGTTTTGATACGATTACTGTTCCTCTTTTGTTTTTGCCATTCTGCCAATTCTTCTTCGTTTTTGAAGATTGGCGGCAGGCGTTTGCCCGATATGATTTTCCCGAAACTGCTGTTATCTTTCAATCTTCCTCTAAGCTCACTTAACTTCAAACAGTCGTTTTTGTCTGTCTTGGAGTAAAGACAGCCGATTGCCGGTATGAGATTGGAGTAGTCCAGACGGATTATGTCTTCGTCCTTAAGATTGAGTTGCCTCTTGAATGCGTTCCGTAATGATTGTATGTACGTCAAAGGTCCTCCGCAAAAAAGGATTTGCGGCTTTATCGGCAAGCCCTTGGAGAGGGACGAAATCACTTGCAAGGCTATTGCGTTGAATATGGAAGCGGCAATATCTTCTTTGCTTACCGCTTTGGCTGCAAGGTTCTGCACATCTGTTTTCGAGAAGACCCCGCAGCGTGAGGCTATGGGGTGGATATGCTTGGCATTAAGGGCAAGTACATCAAGTTCTTCTACCTTTACTCCCAGTACCACTGCCATTTGGTCTATGAATGCCCCTGTTCCTCCTGCACAATTACCGTTCATTCTCATTAAAGGCAGCCTGCCTTTGTTGAAAAAGATGATTTTGGCATCTTCTCCGCCTATATCTATAAGGGTATTTACATTCATGTCGTCGCTTTGTACGAAATTCGATACTGCTATAAGCTCTTGAACAAACGGCAAGCCTATTCGCTCCGATACTCCAAGTCCTGCCGAACCGGTGATGACTGCCTCTGCCTCACAATCACCCAAAACCGCCTCGCATTCCTGTAATATACCGTCAAGGCATGCGGTAATATCGGCATTATGTCTTACATACTTTGAAAAAAGCGTCCTTTCATTATTATCTCTCACCACTGCCTTTGCCGTGGTCGAACCTATATCTATGCCTAATCTGTACATTTTGTCCCCTTGATGTCCTTTTGTTGTTCCGATTGCATATCTTCTTTCGGCACTAAAGCCGAAATAAGAACCTGTTTGATATGTTGCTTTCTCCTTACAAGGAAATCCTTCTTTTGTTCTTCTGAAAATTCCCATATATCGGTAAAAGGTCTTGCCATAAAAGCAAAGGCATTGAGCGATATTATGTCCAACATCAAATCAAATGCGTCCATGGCTTTTATTTTGCCCGAAGTCGCTCCCTTGTCTATTTCTTTCTGCAATTCGTTCAGTATGCTGTACGCATTTTCTTTGACAAGCGTCTGAAAATTCTTGAATATCCATGGATTGTTTCTCATTTCTCCGAATAAAAACATAGGTATGGCAGGATTATTCTCCAAGAAAGAGAAATGAATGTCTATCATCTTGGCAATCTTTTCCTCGAGAGGAGAGTTGTCATGCGGTATGGAGGCAAAGAATCTGAATACCGTTTCGGTTTCTTCCTGTAATATTCTTTCCAAAAGCCTTTGCTTTGTACGATAATAGTAATGTACCAAAGCTTGATTGCAACCTGCTTTCTTGGCAATTTGAGTTGTCGAAACGGCATCAAAACCATGTTTCAAAAACAGTTCCTTTGCCGATGACAATATCTTTTTTTCCATTTCGTTTTCTTCCATTTTCTATACCCTGTTTTAATTATAGGCAGGCAATCTGCCTAACCTCTGTTTGAAAAGCCTGTAATAAAGCAATTCGTTTATCCGATTTTCCGACAAAATCGAAAAGAAAATTTCATCCATCTTTCTTTTCATCCGACAAAAGACCGTTTCGCTAAAATGAAAGGCCGAAAGAATTTCTTAGAACGGCCTTTCGCAAAATTGAAACGGCCTTTCGTCAGAGCTTTTGCAAGAGACTGTTTATCCGCTCTTTACAGAAGATGAATTTTCCCTTCTTTTCAATTCGGCAAAACACGGAACAAATACCCGTATTTCGCCGTCTCATTGCATTCTTATCAGGATTTAATAAGTCTATTAAATCAAAGTGCAAAGGTAATAAGTTTTCCGTTTCCCGCAATGCGGAGAAAGAAAAAATCAGTTCAAAAAAAGAAGAAACACCAAGCTGTTCAGATAATGGAATTATATGGAGGGACTTCGTTCAAAAAGGTATATGTATTGTTTTTGTAGGCAATCACGTATGTGGAAAGACTGTTGGTTATCATCAGATAAGGAGCTTGGAGTGCGTAATTATAGGAAGCAATCTGGTCAATGGTTTTCTGGGTGAGCTTTACGTCTTTTCGTTTACACTCCACGAGCATAAACGGCTGTAGATTTTTGTCGTAAACAAGTATATCAAAACGCCGCAACATGGAATTGACCCTCAAACAACCCTCCACAGCCATGGAAGATTTAGGATAGGAGTATTTTTCCATTAAAATGCGGATACAATACTGTCGAACCTCCTCCTCAGGAGTCAGTTCGACATATTGCTTTCTTATAATATCGAATATCTTCATCTATTCATCGTTTTCGCTTGCTCCTGTCTCTCCTCCGCTTCCGTCATCAAGGCGTTTGGTTCTCTTGGCTTTGATTTTGTTTATATCCTGATTGCCGAAACGATAACTGAAATTAAGAGTTATGGCTCTACGATAAGGTCTTCCGAAATTGAATGCCACATAATCATCGGCGATTGTCTTGCCCTGACGCCTCATTGTGCGGAAAACATCGGTGAAACGAAGAGAAAGTGAAGCCTGTTTGTTAAACGATTTCTTTATTGCTATATCGGAAAAGAAGAAATAAGCCTGTTCGCCCTGTATTGTCTTTCTCGGTGCAGAATATTGAGCAGAGAATTGAACGACCCAGGAATACGGCAAATTCATTGTGGAATTTAGTTTGGCGTCCCAGTTGAAGGAGTTTATCTCATTGTTGTTTACGAGAGTGGCATCTGTATAACTTCCGAAGAAATTGGCACTCAAATTGATCTTCCACCATTTTGTTATCTGTTGGTCTATTATCAATTCAACGCCATAGTTGGAACTCTTATCGATATTGAGACTTGTCATTGCAAGTTTACCTTTATCGACCTCATCTCCCGCTATATCAAGCACCCAATCGAAGCCATAGCGTTTTGCATTTTCCTCCGTCCATAAGAAATTGAACCATGAAATACGGTTATTGGTCTGTCTGTAATATGCAGAAGCAAAAACAGTTGTTTTAGGGAATATTTTGGAGTATCCCAATTCTATTGCATTGGTATATTCCGGGTCTATGTCGGGATTTCCGAAGCGTATATATTCCGGATTCGACAAATCGACATTCGGCATCATGGTAAACATATTCGGACGGTTGATTCTACGGGAATAAGAAAACTGTGCAGATTGCGTTTGCGAGATTTGATAGGATAGGTGCAGCGTAGGGAAAGGCGAAGTGTAGTTTTTCTCAAAAGAAACATCCTCTTTACCTATCATTTCCTTCGTTGCTTCATTTGTAACCACCTCTCCTCGCAATCCTATCTGACCACTCCATTTTCCATACGTATAACCCAATGTGGCATACAAGGCATGTATATATTCGGTCGAGTTGAAAATATAACTCGTTGCCGTATCCCTTAGCGAAGAACCATTCCAATAGTAATCGTAATCTGACTGTCGCTTGGTGTAATTGAGGTTATAGCCGGTTTCAAGACGAAGATTTTTCGTGAAAGGCTGGGAATAGTTTATATTGACAACAG
>URCX01000008.1 GCA_900546465.1 uncultured Bacteroidota bacterium
TCTTACTTCAACGGTGTAGGCAGTACCTGCCGTCAAGCCTGTAAAGGTCTTGCTTGTTACAGTTACGCTTTCAGGCGTACCGCCGTTCAAGCGTACTTCATAGCCGGTTGCAGTTCCGTTCCAGCTTATCTCTGCCGATGTTTGAGTGATATTGTTTGCTGCAAGTGCGGAAACCGGATAGCAATAATCATCGGGTATCTCACTTACGTAAAAGCGGGTGTCTGCCCTATTAGTGTTGGTATTTGTAACAGGGGTAGTAAAGTCAGGAACTGTGGTATCCCAACATTTTGTCCATGCTTTATTGGTGCCGGAAGTGCAGCAGACTCCTACCCAACATCCTCCGCTTGTTGAACAGCCTTCGCCCTCGAAAATAATCATCAAACTGTTATTTCCGCTATATATAAAAGGAGTCTCTAAAACGAAAGTATGCCATGTGTTTGGAGTACAGACCTCATCGACAGAACTGTAAACCAAAACTGCACCATCCGTCAGAGTGCCTATAACCTGACTTGCAGCTACCGTTGTATCGATAACTTCTTTCATGTAAATTCTAACAGCTCTTCCTCCGTCTCCGGGAGTAAGCGGACCGAGATCAAGAGCGATAGAGTCAATAACACAAGCTCCTGTTCGCCAAGTTCAGCTGCCGTAAAAAGTTGAATGGAACGGTGATTGCCATAGGAACCCGGTATGGGTCCGCTCGTGGTAGCACTCATTCCGGTTCCAATCGTTATTGGCTCTGTTTGCGCCACAATCTGCGTCAACGACAACACTGTCGCCAACAGCATGAATAATAATTTCTTCATCTCTTTAATTTTTTAGTTAGTAATTATTTGACGGGTCAAAGATATGAAATAATTATACTACAAACAAATTTTTCCGTGAAAAAAATCTTGTATTCAGTCAAATTCTCTACTTGAATTTTTTTTGGCACGATTTTTGCTTAAAGGAACAAATGTCTGACTGTCAGTATATTGTATTTTTGCTTGCTTAGAGTTTTTCGTTTCGTCAAAAAAAATATTATTATTTGCTGTTCAGTGTTGCTTATTTGTTCTTTGATTATCGTTTAACAATAAATCAAATGAAAGAATGTACTCGATTGAATTTGTATTTTCGGCTTATTTTGCACTTTTTTTCGGCAGTTTTCAACCCAAACGGCGTTTTGCAAGATTAAAACGCCGAAATAATTTTTCCAAACGCCCTTTCGACAAAATAAAACGGCGTTTGGTCAAAGGTTTTGCAAGAGCTTGATTTTCCGAAAGTCGGGAGAAAATGGTTTCCCCCTTTCCCGAAGAGGGAAAATGGGAATAGGATTATATGAAAGGTATGGGGTATGCCAGAGTTGTCAGTTTCGATCGTCGGGGATTACGCATGACAAGACAAGGTAAAGCAATAATGCGGGTATGATACCGCTAATGAATGCAAATATGACAAACACAACCCGAACAATGGTGGAATCCGTATTTAAGTATTCTGCAATACCGCCGCAGATGCCACAAATCCTTTTGTCATATAATGATTTTGTAAGTCGTTTTTGCATATTCTGTATCTTTGTCCTTATATTTGTTTGATCAACAGCTTGTATCTTCGTTTGTTGTCAGCTTTTGTCAATAGATTCTTTTGTAGATAATTCCCCCAAGGAAGGTTGCCAAGCCGAAAGGGAGCATTCGCCACAATTTACGCAGCCATGTTTTTTGTCTTATGTCTTTGCATGGTCGCGAATAGCTCCAAAAAAGGTCTCTTTCCTCCGGTCGATAATGGCTTTTGTAGAGATGAACTCCGCTATGTCTTGTGCTGCGACCGAGCCAATAGGCAGTGGCGTGCTGCTCTCGAACATAACACATCATGGCATAGTGGAGGGCGTAGGTCGTATAGAAATGATTGTAACGGGTATCGGTAGCGAAAAGAATGTTCTCGTATGAGGTGTCGTCTCTTCGGCAAAGTGTCGCAGCTCCGACGGGTATATTGTCTTTGTAGGCAACGAATATTTTGTCGCCATGCTTGCAGCCCTTGGATATTTGTCGTTTGCTTGCACAGGGACTGCCGAGTTCATACATTCTGCGGGAATAGACTTTATGAAAATCGCTGATAAGTCTTTTGCCTGAGCTTTTGACTTCAATACCTGAGGAAATTGCTTTGCGAATTTTGCGTCCGGTATCGGAGTTAAGTGATGTTATGGGGTCGCTGTCGGTCAATCTGATGACGAAATTGAGCTTCTCGGCATATACATTGTTACTCCATGCTCGTGAATCTCTTATCTGCCAACGTATGTTTTTTGTGCAGAAGAGGTTGCCGTCGGAGGACTCAACGAAAGTGAAAGGCGGTGTTTGCTTGAAGTCGTTAATATCGGTCTGCACGTAGGCTTCGGAGCAATATGGCAGAGCAATCCACCAATTCGAGCATTTACACATCAAAAGCAGCACGCTTCTGCCGTTAGCATAGTTCAAAGGTATTTTATGAACATGCAGCGAGAAGCGTTTTTCAAAGCCTCTGATGAAATCATCTGCTCGAAGTAGTGCTATCATATTTACTTATCAAAAGGGTGTTTCTCCAAAGGCAATGCTGCAAGAGGGTGATAATCACCTTTCAAGCCTATGGGTTTGGAGTTTCTTATGTTGTGAACGATTTCTATGCACGCTCTTGCATCGTCCAAGCCGAAACCGTGTCCCGCAAAAATGTTCTTGTAACTTTCGGTGTGCAGTTCGGTGAAGCCATCGGAAAATTCGATTTCCTTTCCGTCCATTTCCATTTTTCTATAAGTGCGTTTGCCGGCTTCTATGGCTTCTTTCGGCAAAGTGTTTGAGTTTATGGAAAGGAAGTATCTTACCCTTGCTTTGTCGAAAACAAGCAAACCTGCCGCTCTGTCGTGTTCATATATATGGACAATGTTTTCCCTTATCTTGCCAAAAATCCATGATAGCATATCATAGAAATGTACTCCTATGTTTGTTGCCACGCCTCCGGATTTTGCCACATCACCTTTCCAAGAAGTATAGTACCACAAACCGCGTGAGGTTATGTAAGTAAGGTCAACATCATAGACTTTATCCTTGGGACCCTTATCCACCATTTCTTTCCATTTGATGATTGCAGGGTGGAGACGTAATTGCAGAATATTGTAAACCTTTTTGCCGGTTTCTTCTTCCATTCTCGCCAATGCGTCTATGTTCCAAGGATTAAGCACCAAGGGTTTTTCGCAAATAACATCCGCTCCGGCCCGCAAGCCGAACCTTATGTGTGAATCATGAAGGTAATTAGGCGTACATACACTTACGAAGTCCAAACGGTTTTCGGTATGTTTGATTTTCTCCACAAAGCGGTCGAAACGCTCATATTCGGTATAGAAAGAACATTGCGGGAAATAGCTGTCCATTATTCCGACGGAGTCGCTTTTATCCAATGCTACCACAAGGCGATTGCCGGTATCTTTTATTGCTTTCAGGTGGCGTGGAGCTATGTAGCCTGCAACGCCTATTATTCCGAAATTTTTCATCTGCTATTTTATTCTTCTGACTGTATTGTCTTTTAATTCGTATTCCTGTTTTGTTTCAGGGCATAGGGCTTTGCCGTTTTCGTCAAAGGCAAGTCTGTGTCCGTATTCGGAGACCCAAGCGATTTGTTTGGCAGGATTGCCGACCACAAGGGCGTAGTCGGGTATGTCTTTGGTAACTACGCTTCCTGCTCCGATGAGAGCATATTTCCCGATATTATGACCGCATACCACTGTGGCGTTCGCTCCTATCGAAGCTCCTTGTCCTATGATGGTTTCTTTGTATTCGTTTTTACGAGAGACGGCGGAGCGGGGATTGATTACGTTTGTGAAAACACAACTCGGTCCGAGAAAAACATCATCGCCGCATTTGACGCCGGTATATACCGAGACATTGTTTTGAACTTTGCAGTTGTCGCCCAAAATCACTTGCGGAGAGATGACAACGTTTTGTCCGATGTTACACATCTTACCTATTTCGCTGCCGCTCATTATATGAGAAAAATGCCATATCTTTGTTCCCTCTCCTATTTTGCAATCGGAATCGATGATTGCAGAAGGGTGCGAAAAAAAGTTCGTATCCATTTGTGCTTGTCATAAAAATCAATTTGCAAAGGTACAATAATTTGCACGACAATATCAAATGAAAGGGCGTTTGAAGACTTTATTTCTTCTTGAAGACGAAAATCTTGTTGAGCAAAAACGAAAGGACGGCATTGGGAAGCAGGGTTATTGCCTGTCCCATGGCGTCGCCTATTTTATTTCGGTCAAGCGGCATATCGTTCAGGAATTGCAGGAAATCCCAAGAGAGAACGGTATCGTACAGATTGGATTTGTCCAAAAGGTAAAGCTCTGCAAGGTTGAATAAATAGACAATTCCGTAAACGAGAAAGAAATGAAGAAGCAGTTTGTTGCTTTTTGTCTCAAATACTATGTAGCCCGTCGTTTTGTAATTGAACAAAATCCCCAAGAAATTGGCACAAAACAAGGCTATGGAGTAGTGTAGTCCGAACCAAATGAAAAGGAGAAACATTCCGTATCCGAATGCTGTATTGATAAGACCGACAAAGAGAAAGCGTATGAACTTATTCTCTATTTTTTGAAGAAGTACAACAGGTGTTTTGATGAGTTGTTTTACCATTCGGTTGTTTGTTAGAGTTCGCAAAAGTACGAAAAAAAATTTCCACATCGTGTTTTTTCTCTATCTTTGCCATATATTATAATGGTATCAATGGAAAGAGAAAAGAGACCGCTTATCTTTATAACGAATGACGACAGTTATTTTTCAAAAGGTATTTCTGTTTTGATCGAGTTGATGAAGGAGTTGGGTGATGTGGTGGTTGTGGCTCCGAAAGAGGAGATGTCGGGTAAGTCTCATTCGATTACCGTCAACGAACCTATAAGGGTGAAGTTGATGGAGCAGTCCGATGCATATACGGGCTACATTTTGAAAGGTACTCCTGTGGATTGTGTAAAGATGGCTTTTAACAGGGTTTTGAAAAGGCGGCTTCCGAACCTTGTTGTGTCGGGAATAAATCATGGAAGCAATGCTTCTGTCAATACGATTTACTCCGGAACCATGGCAGCGGTATTTGAAGGTTGTGCAGAGGGTATTCCGAGTATTGGTTTTTCGATTGACAGCAGCGATAAGGAGGTTGACTTCTCATATTGCAAAGATTATATAATAAGTATTTGCAAGGATGTTTTGGCAAACGGCTTGGAAAGGGGTATTTGTCTTAATGTCAATTTTCCGGTAGGGAAGATTAAAGGTTTAAGGGTTTGTCATCAGGCAAAAGCCTACTGGAATGAGGAATTGATAGAACATAAAGACCCGGCGGGGAACCCTTACTATTGGTTGAGCGGGGTTTATAATTGTTTGGATTCTTCTCCGGAGGCGGATTACAGGGCTTTGGAAAACTCCTATGCAAGCATAGTTCCTATGCAAGTGGATTTCACTGCTTATTCTGCCTTGGAGGAAATGAAAAAAAGGTTTGAAAATGTTGAAAAAAGATAATTCATATTTCGGAGCAGCGGTTTCGATACTGTCTGTTGCGGTTTCGTTCGGATTGCTTTGGGCAATATTGTATTGTATGGGTGCTTCGATAAACGATAACGCCAAAGTGTTTTTGTTTTCATTCGTTCCGGCAATACTGCTCTTGCGTTGGTACAGCAAGTTAAAGTATATGAAGACGGTGAAAGGATTGCTTACGGTATTGTTTTTCGGTTTCTGCATAATGTTGTACTATTTGTATGCAATAGGGTGCTTCTAAGGAATAATTCAAACGGTAAAATCTTGGAGAGATGAGATACTATATAATAGCGGGAGAAATGTCCGGTGATTTGCATGCTTCTTTTCTGATGAAAGAATTGAAGGAAAGAGATATGAATGCCGAATTCAGGTTTTGGGGTGGAGACAAGATGATTGCCCAAGCGTCGCAAGAGTGTTTGGTAAAGCACATCAAAGATCTTGCTTTCATGGGCTTTGTTGAGGTTGTCGCTCATTTGAAAACAGTATTGGGCAATATATCTTTATGCAAGAAAGATATAAGGTCATGGAAACCCGATGCGGTCATTTTGGTGGATTATCCGGGTTTTAATCTCAGGATTGCAAAATTCGCACACAAGGCAGGACTGAAAGTTTACTACTATGTGTCTCCGCAGGTTTGGGCATGGAAGAAACGACGTATCAAAACAATGAAGAAAGTATTGGATAAATTGTTTGTGATACTGCCTTTCGAGAAGCCGTTCTATGAGAAGCATAATATGGAAGTGGAATATGCCGGAAATCCTCTGTTGGACGAGATAGCGGATTATATGAAGACACAGGACAAAAACAGTTTTCTTCAAACAAACGGTTTGGGTAAGAAACCTGTGATTGCACTGCTTCCCGGCAGTAGAACTCAGGAAATAAAGAAAATGCTTCCCATTCAGTTGGATTTGGTAGAGAAGTATCCGGAATTTGATTTCGTTATTGCAGGAGTGGGAACTCATTCGCCTCAATTCTATGAGCAGTACATAGAGGAGCGTAATGTAAAACTAATTTACAACCGGACTTACTCCTTACTTAACTGTGCTTACGCCGCTGTTGTAACCTCGGGAACAGCTACCTTGGAGGCGGCTTTGTTTAACCTGCCGGAAGTGGTATGCTACAAAGCCAACGCATTGTCCTTTCTAATCGGCAAATACCTTGCCAAGGTAAGATTTATATCTTTGGTAAATCTTATACTGAATGCCCCTGTTGTTGTAGAATTGCTTCAAAAAGATTGGAATGAACAATGCTTGGAAAAAGAGTTCAGGCGTATAAGTTTCGATGAAAATTACAGAATACAAATGCAATACATGTTCGGCAAATTGAGAACGATATTAGGAAATGCCGGAGCGTCGGCGAATGTGGCTAAATATATTATCGGAGACTTGGAAAGATGATAAAAAAAATATGTTTGGCAGTTATGATACTGCTTCTATGTGCAGGATTGTCCGCACAAACTTTAAGGGTAAAAATATTTTCCCAACAGAAAATAAAGGAAACAATGTTCATACCTTCTTTCGGACGATATACATTGGATGTTGATGGGAAAACACTGAAGTTATCAAGAACATCAAAGCTTAACATCAAAGAAAATACCTCTCAAATAGAGGTGAGCATAAACGATACTTTGTTTGCAAAAGGCAAAAAAGCCAAGCTGATTGCAGAAGGGCTGAAATGTTTCTTCCAAATCAAGCCTCTCAATCCTGCAATTCAAGAAAGACGATATGATGACGGTTTGGAAATATATTCCGATAAGAAAGGAGCATTGGTAATCATAAATACGGTTGAACAAGAGAATTATATAGCCGGAGTTGTTCAGTCAGAGACGTGGGGAGCGACAAAAAACATAGATTTTTTCAAGGTTCAAGCCATTTGTTGCAGAAATTACTTGTTCAGAAATATGAATAAACATTCGGCAGAAGGCTTCAATCTTTGCGATGATGTGCATTGTCAGGCGTATAAAACCAGAGCCAATCAACCGGAAGTAACAGAGGGGGCATACAAAAGTAAAGGTGAGATAATAGTCGATGAAAATGGCGAAATGATTGAAACTCTCTTTTATTCCAATTCGGGAGGACAGAGTGCAAATGCCGCAGATGTTTGGGGAAAGCATATTCCTTATCTTGTATCAGTGCAGGACAGTTTCTCGATAGGTTGTAAAAACTATACATGGGAGAAGTTCATAAAATTGAAAACATGGACGAATTACTTCAAAAGCAAAGGCATAAACGTAAAAGACGCTGCTGTTAAGCAGGAACTTGTATCTTTTTCACAAGAAGAGGGCAGAAAGAAAGATATGCTCGGCATTCCTTTGACGCAAATAAGGAAAGACTTCAACTTGAAGTCCACATATTTTGATGTACAAGAGTGGGGAAGCGAGGTGAAATTGAATGGAAAGGGCTATGGACACGGAGTGGGAATGAGTCAGGAGGGAGCCATAAATATGTGTGAACAAGGTTATGAATATTGGCAGGTTATAGAGCACTATTTCAAAGGGGCAAAGGTGATAAAAAAGGAAAACATATCACAAAGCGAGTAATATCGTCTTTTGATAAGCGAAAAAAGATTACCTTTGCCAATCAAATAAAAATATATGTAATATGAAATTAAAGAGTTTATTGTTTGCATGCACCTTGTGCATAGGAGCCGTTACCGTGATGGCTCAAGAGAAAATAGAATGGTTGACAATAAAGCAGGCACAAGAACAAGCAAGGCAAGATGGCGAGAATGCAAAAAAATATTTTGTCGATTGCTATACGGATTGGTGCGGTTGGTGTAAACGAATGGACAGAGATACTTTCTCGGATACCTTGATTGCCAAGATACTTAACCATTATTATTACCCTGTTAAGTTCAATGCAGAAAGCAGAGAGAAGGTCGAACTAAACGGAAAGGTTTATGAAAACACTTCTAAGGTAGTCGGTAGAGGGGGAACACACTCTTTGGCTTATTATCTTTTGAATAACAGGATGTCTTATCCTTCATTCTCGATCATGAACAAGGATTGCAAAGTTCTTATCGCTTACCCCGGCTATCATGAAGCAAAGGAATTCGAGTTATTCTTGGTTTTCATGGGCGAGTTTTCCGATAAAATGAGTTTTGAGACCTTTGTCAAAGATTACGAAAGCAAGTATAGGCAGGATATTCTCAAAAAAATAAACACAGAAAAGAAATAAGCTCATGACACGACAGGAAGAGATACGCAGACTGATGCAGGACAACATCGTCCTTGCGGTGGGTTGCACCGAACCGGTAGCCGTGGCTTTGGCTGTTGCAAAGGCAAAGGAACTTTTGGGCGAAGAGGTTGAGAGAGTAGAGCTGTCGCTTTCCAAAAACATCATAAAGAATGCAATGGGTGTGGGTATTCCGGGTACGGGTATGATAGGCTTGCCGATAGCCGTGGCTTTGGGTGTGGTTTGCGGGTGCAGTTGTAAGCAGTTGCAAGTTTTAGAAGATGCAAAAGACAATTTGGATAAAGCGAAAAGCTGGCTGACTTCTCATAAAATAGATATGAAAAATAAGGATACGGACGAAAAACTCTATATAGAATGCTGTTGCTATGGCAAAACTTCCGTTTCCAAAGCCGTTATCGCAAAAAATCATACGAATTTCATTCTTTTACAGAAAGATGACAAGGTTCTGCCTTGCAGCAATGCGAGTAAAAATTGCAATAACGTGAAATCAAATAGTTCTCAAATCGCTGCTTCACTTTCTGTCAAAGAGATATATGAATACGCTACGCAGACCGAAATCACCTTCTTAGAATGGATATACGATATGGTAAAAGTGAATTTGGATATTTCCCAGGAAGGAATGCACGGAGACTATGGCTTGAAAATAGGTAAAAGTCTGATGGCAGATGGAGACATTAACAAAAGACAAAAAGTCATAGCCGCTGCATGCTCTGCCTCAGATGCACGAATGGACGGAGCAACTCTGCCGGTTTACAGCAATTCCGGCAGCGGCAACCAAGGAATAACATGCAGTGTTCCCGTTGCCAAATATGCTGAAGCCTTGGGCAAGAGCAAGGAAGAGCTTATCAGGGCTTTGACTCTATCCAATCTTATTTCCATTTATATCAAAAACAAAATAGGTCGTCTTTCTGCTCTTTGCGGAATAGTCAATGCTTCCATAGGAGTCGGCTCAGCCTTTGTTTATCTCAAAGGAGGCTCGCTTACGCAGATATGTTACACTATTCGGAACATGATAAACACAATAACAGGCATGGTTTGCGATGGAGCAAAGCCGAGTTGTTCGTTAAAGATTTCCGCCGGACTGAATTCCGCATTTGATTCCGCCATGTTGGCAATGAACAATATTGTGGTAAATCAAACAGACGGTATTGCCGAACAAAACATAGACCACTCGATAGAGAATCTCGGAAAGATAGGACGCTTCGGCATGGATAAAATGGACGAACTTGTTTTGGATATAATGCTTGACAAGAACTCTTGACAGTATAACAAATAAGAGAAATAACTTTCGGAAGAAAGTTGATTTGCTCCTGCTATTGCAAACTGCCGTTTCCGTCCCATGCAATGAAAGAAAGAATTAAAAGAAACGTCAAATCGGAAAACACAACGGATATGGAACATCATGGACATTCGCACACTTCTCATGTAGATGGGAATTTGAATAATACGTTCATAATAGCCATTAGCCTTAATCTTGCTTTTGTTGCGGTTGAAGCCACAATAGGTTGGATGCAAGGTGCATTGGCTTTGCTCTCCGACGCAGGGCATAATCTTTTGGACGTTTTTTCGCTCCTGCTCGCTCTGCTTGCATTCCGTCTTTCTGCAAAAGCTGCAACCAAACATTTCACTTACGGAGGCAAGAAAGCCACTATTCTTATTTCCTTGCTTAATGCAATCCTGCTCCTTGGAGCTGTAATAATCATTGTTATCGAAAGTATAGAGAAGATTAGCAATCCTCTTCCTGTAAACGGTGTTGCTATAAGTTGGACGGCAGGTGTGGGAATTGTTGTCAACGGATTGACGACAGTGATGTTGATGAAAAAGCAAAGCCATGACTTGAATGTAAAAGGAGCATTTCTGCACATGCTCGCAGATACATTGGTTTCTGTCGGCGTTGTCATAAGCGGAGTTATTATCATCTTAACAGGGAACACCCTTATCGACCCTATCATAAGCATTGTCATTGCCGGCGTTATACTCTTCTCCACTTGGCATTTGCTTGAAGAAAGTCTGAGAATGGCATTGGACGGCACCCCGAGCAAGATCGATATCGATAAAGTACAAAAAGAAATATTGGCAATACCATACGTGGAAAGTATCCATCATCTTCACATTTGGGCAATCAGCACAACGGAAATCGCTCTTACCGCACACATTGTTATGAAGGATTTCTCCCACTCCCAAAGCGTCAAAGAAGAAATAAGACACAAACTCGCCTCATCGGGTATCACTCATTGCACTCTTGAAACCGAAACAACAACCGACGATTGCGAAAACAAACTTTGCCGATAAATTCTAACACATCACAGAAAAGGCATTACAACTTGTGTTGTTATGTGGCTTTGATTGCAAAGGATATTTATTTGGTAGGGAACGGGCTGAATTGAAATATAAATATTAACTTTGCGGAAAGAATAAAGCGGATTTTTGTGTGCAGGAGTCTGTTGTTCGGTACCGAGACATGAATTTAATATTGATTGAAAATGATACACAACATACTATATTATAATGGGAGTAAGATAAATTACCAATGCGAAGGAAAGGGCGAGACAACGCTTGTATTGTTGCATGGCTTTATGCACGATTTGCGTATTTGGGCTTCGTTTGTTTATTCTTATATGAGAGAAATACGTGTGGTAACTATTGACTTGCCGGGACATGGAGAAAGTGAATGTTGTGATGAGGTGCATACAATGGAATTGCAAGCCGATGTGGTGCGAGCTGTTTTGGACGAATTGGGAATAAATAAGTGTGTCATGACGGGGCATTCCATGGGTGGTTATGTGGCTTTGGCTTTTGCCGATAAGTATCCTGAGTATCTCAAAGGACTTTGTCTTGTCAATTCTCATGCTTTGGCTGATGGTATTCAAAAGGTAGAAGATCGCAGACGAATGTGCAGAATTGTAAAAGAGAATAGGGCAGGTTTTATTATCAATTTCATTCCTCAGTTATTTGCCGAATGCAATCGCGAAAAGCTCGATGAGGAAATCAAAGACTTGCAAGACTCTGCTTTGAATACGACAACAGAGAGCATAATTGCTGCACAGGAAGGTATGATTACGAGAAAATCACATGTAGATGTGTTACAAAATAGTGATTTCCCTATTCTTTTTATTGCAGGCAGAAAAGATAAACGTATATCGGTGGATTTGGTCATAGCCCAAGCCTCTTTAGCCCCGCATTGCGAAATAATGTTGCTGCCGAATGTGGCTCACATGTCCCACGTTGAAGCAAAAAATATCGTTAAACAACGTCTTCTTTCTTTTGTACGTATGTGCTTTTCCATCGTAAGTCCTTTGTAAAAAAGTTTATGAAATGAGGGACTTCACCAAAGGTAGTGTCGGGCAAAGCATTTTCTTATTCAGTCTTCCGATAATACTCGGTAATCTGTTTCAACAATTATATACCTTTGTCAATAGTGCCATAGTGGGTTGCTTTCTTGGCGATAAGGCTTTGGCTGCGGTAGGTTCGGTATATCCTATTGTTTTCTTTCTTGTTTCTCTCATAATAGGCATAGGTTCCGGAGGCAGTGTGTTGGTATCTCATTTCTTCGGAGCAAAGGGACATGAGCAAATACCGCTTGTAGTGAGTACTTTCTATATCTTTTTTCTTGGATTGGGGATAGTTGTCAGTCTTGCAAGCATAATCTTTGCACCATGGATTTTTTCGCTTCTCGGTTTGGAAGCAGCCATTAGGCTTCAAGCTGTTGCATATATGAGAGTGTATATGTTGGGAATGTTCTTTTCTTTTTGTTTCAACAGTGCTGTGAGCATTCTTAGAGGATTGGGAGACAGTAGAACGCAACTCGGCTATCTTATAGGTGCAAATGTGCTTAACGCCTTATTGTCCTATATCTTTATTGCCAAGTTCCATCTCAGCCTTGTATCGACCGCATGGGCTTCTGTCATAAGTCAGTTTCTTGCGACCCTGCTTTTGTTCCTCCGTCTTCAAAAATGCAATGAATATTTCAGGTTCAGAAAACAAGCGAAATATTTTGACAAGGCAAATTTTCGAGAATTGTTGCGAATAGGCTTGCCGACAGGAGTGCAACAATCAGTTGTTGCATTGTCGCAAATACTGATACTCGGCTTGGTTGCTAAGTTTGGCACAGACGCAGTTGCAGCATATTCCGCTGCTTCAAGAATAGAATCCATAGCTCTGCTGTTTGTTTTGAATCTTTCCTCCGCTCTGACGAGTTTTGCAGGACAAAATTTCGGTGCAGGCAATACGGAAAGAGTCAGAAAAGGTTTGCGTTCATCTCTGATGATGATGACATGGCTTTCATTGGTAACATTTGTTATCTTTTTCTTTTTTCCGAATGAGCTTATGGGACTGTTTTCCGACACACAGGAGGTTTGTCTTATCGGAAAGGAATACCTGCAAATCATGGGTTTGTTTTGGATATTGTTTGCATTTATGAATACTTTTACATCATTCTTTCGCGGTCTCGGTTATACCTTTGTGCCTATGTTGATAAGCATTATAAGCCTGTGGCTTTTGAGGCTGCCTTTGTCTTATTTGCTATCTTTGTTCAGAGGTACGGAAGGAATTTGGTTGGGAGCTCCTTTGTCATGGTTGTTGGGTGTATTGTGCTTTCTGTTTTATTATAAAAAATCCCGCTGGCACAAAAAGAAAACTTTCGGTTTCGCTTCAATGAGTGTATTGTTGTTCTGCCTGTGTTGTTCTGCTAATACAAAGGCACAAAGTTCTTGTTCTGATTATCTTTCCCCTTTGACAATACCATTAAGCAGTTCCGGACATTTTGCAGAATTGAGAACGAATCATTTTCATTCGGGTATAGACCTTAGAACGCAAGGCAGGGAAAATCAATACGTCATCTGTCCGTATGACGGCTATGTTTCAAGAATAAAAATTCAGGTCTATGGAGGAGGAAAGAACCTTTACATCGACCACACCAACGGATATACAACAGTGTATATGCACCTGAATGCTTATTGGGGCAGAATCGGAGAATACGTAAAGGATTATCAGTATAAGAATAAGTGCTATGCTTTTGATATAAATCTGCCCAAGGGAGGTTTGAAACTGAAAAAAGGAGATACCATAGCATTAAGCGGTAATACAGGTTCGTCAGGCGGTCCCCATCTTCACTACGAAATACGCCAAACAGCATCACAACGTACAATAAACCCTATCTTGAAAGGACTTCCTTTGCAAGACAGCATTGCTCCCGAACTTTATGCCTTTCGCTTATTGCCTTGTGATGAATATTCGACCCTTATGGGCAACAATGCAGCAAAGTTATTCGATTTGAAGAAAGATACAACTTTCAAATACGGCGATACCATTATTGCAAACGGCAATTTCTATCTTTGTGTTGAAGCATACGACCGTTCCAACGGCTCGACGGCTAAGAACGGAGTGTATGATACAAGGATATTCACCGATAACAACTTATTGTTTCGTTACAATAATTCCGACTTTTCTTTTTCCGATTCGAGGTATGCCAATGCCATAATAGATTATGCCTATTTCAAACAAAGCGGACGAAGAATGCTTTGGACGAAACAACTGCCGCCTGCCCGTATAAGATGCGTAGATTACAGAGATGGAGGAATTATCACAAGCAGCAACGGACAAGTACAAGAGATACGCATATTGCTTTCGGACGAAAGAGGCAATGCAAGCGATTTTGTTTTCTATCTGAAAGGAGAATTGCAAAATCCAAATATTGCTCTATTACAAAATCTCTCCGCCAAGAAAACACGGGAAGCTGAACAGTTGAAAAACATCAAGACATATACCATTGACCGAAACAAAACAACAACAATAAGTTTACAGGACTCGAGTTCGCTTTATTTTCCGGAGAACAGTCTCTATGAAAATCTTGATTTGAACTACTCTTCCTCCAAGGGAAAGTTCTCCTTGATACATAGCATTCACAACAATCGCACTCCATTGCATAAAAGCATAAACTTGAAACTTCGTTACAACAATAAACTTGAGCCCTATAAAAGCAAAGCCCTTGTGGTTTCAATAGACGATAAAGGCAGACGGAGTTCGGTAGGAGGCAGGCTTGAAGGTCGCTATATCGTATGTTCCGTTTCAAATTTCGGAACATATACCGTGGATATAGATACCATTGCCCCTGTTTGTAAAGCGAAGAACTTTATTTCCGGCAATAGAATCAAGCCGAAGCAAAAAAGCATTCAAGTAAAGATAAGCGACAATCTTTCCGGCATATCATCGTATAACGCATATTTGAATGGCAAATGGTTGCTGGCAGAATACGATGGCAAAAGCGGAACGCTTATAATGGCAGTGAAAGACTTTCCGAAAGGCAGGAGCGAATTGAAAATCATTCTTTCCGACACCAAGAACAATACATCAACACACCGCTTTACCATAATCAGATAACAACTCTGTCTAAGAACAGAAAGCAGTATTCGATATTCAAAATACCTTAGTGTGTTTTTTTGAGGGATTTGATCTTTTTGCATTTCTTATCCTTTTTTTACTTGTCAGATTTGGTGGTTTTCTTCATTCGGAAGTAAGAATGTGAAAGAGCAATTTCTTACTTGATTTTATATATGAAATAGAAGTCTTAGTGGTTATAGAAGTTTTAGAATAACTGGAAATTCTATGGTTTATAGAAAATCTATAAGGACTCGCTCTTATAGAGAAGTCGGATTTCGAGAAAAGGGAAGTGGGTTTGGGGTGGGTGGTTTTTGGTGAAACTGGTGTTGATTTCTTGGGGTTTTTGTATCTTTGTCGGTGTTTTCAGTATTGTGATATGTTGTGTAATCAGGATAAATTTTTGCGTTTGAGGGAAGAGTTTCCTTGTTTTGTGTATGAGGGTTTTGAGTATGGAATTATCGAGAGTGGGGATTTTGTGGTGGAATTCAGGTTTCGTTGCGGGGAAAATTTCTTTTCGCCTCGTCATGTCTTCGCTTCAAATGAGGATTTGGATTTTTCTGCGGTGGAAAAAGGTTGTTTGGAGTCTTTGATTTTCAATCTCGGAATGATTGAGTCTTTGAGTTATTGGAAGGCTTTTTGCTCTCCGTGCTTTAAGGTGAAGGATTGGAGATTGAATACGAAGCAAGTGGAGTTTTGGAGGAAGATTTATTATTATGGTTTGGGGGAGTTTTTCTTCGTAAACGGTATTTCGACGGATATAAACAGCTTTATAGAGTTTGAATTTGAGGGTAAGAGGGCGTTGAAGGTTTCGCATTTGGATTTGTATGACGGCTATATTGTGCCGATTGGAGGGGGAAAGGATTCTGTTGTAACGCTGGATTTGCTTTATGGGGCGGGAAAGGATATTCGTCCTTTCATTCTTAATCCTCGTGGGGCAAGTCGTGATTGTTGTTTGAAAGCGGGCTTTTCGGAGGCGGAATGCTTGGTTGACAGGAGGAATATTGATAAAAACTTGTTGGATTTGAATGCTTCCGGTTTCTTGAACGGTCATACTCCTTTCTCGGCAATGTTGGCTTTCTCTTCGCTTTTGATGAGTGCGTTCTCGAAAAGGAGGAATATTGCTTTGTCAAATGAGGCTTCGGCTGATGAAAGCACGGTTTTGGGCGAGAAAATCAATCATCAGTATTCCAAAAGCTTTGAGTTTGAAAATGATTTCCGCTCTTATGTGGCTGAATTTATAAGCCCTGATTTCAATTATTTCAGTTTTCTTCGTCCGTTTTCGGAGTTAATGATTGCCAAATGCTTTTCTTTCTTGGATTATAAGGAGGTTTTCAAGAGTTGTAATGCGGGAAGTAAAGAGGATATATGGTGTTGTAATTGTCCCAAATGTCTTTTTGCCTTTATCATTCTTTCGCCTTTTGTATCCAAGGAGGCTTTATCAAAGGCGTTTGGCAAGAATTTGTTTGCCGAAAAGGGGCTTTCGGAATTTCTTTTTCAGCTTTGTGGTTTGGAAAAGCAAAAACCTTTTGAGTGTGTAGGCACTGTTTGCGAGGTGAATTGGGCGATTGCGATGCGGCTTTTCAATCAGAGGGCTGCCGATGATGAGGTTTTATTGCATGAATGGTCGACTTTCCCATTGTCGAAGTCTTATTCGGAGGCTGTGGAAACGATGTATGAGGAGGGTAAATCCAATATTTTGTTCTCACTTTCGAGGGAAAGCAATCTCTCTGAGGAGGAAAGGGATATTCTTTCAAAGCCTTATCTTTATGCGAAAATGGCAGAATTGAGGCGTCGTTTGAGGAATGAGAAGGTGGCAATACTCGGTTTCGGCAGAGAGGGAAGGAGCAGCTCGGATTTGTTGAGGAGGCTTTCGCTTTGCAAGGATGTCGTTGTGGCTGACGGGAATGAGGTTTTGATGAGGGAATGTGAGGCTTCGAAGCCTGAAAACAGCGGGTTGAGTTTCCGAAAGCTGGATTGCGAGGCTGTGAAAGGGCGTTCGCTCATCTTGAAAACGCCGGGAATAGCATGCAAGAGGCTGCCTTATGTGGAGAAAGAGAAGATTTCGTCGCAGACAGAGCTTTTTCTCGCTTTGTTCAATCGTCAAATCATAGGCGTAAGCGGCACAAAAGGCAAATCGACAACGGCTTCTCTTATATATAATATGATAAAAGCTCAGAGGGAAAATGTCATTCTGGCGGGCAATATCGGCATTCCTTTCTTCGATACCTTGGCTTCCATCGATGAAAACAGCATTATCGTGGCAGAATTATCTGCTCATCAGTTGCAGTTTATCGACAAATCGCCCCATATTTCGGTCTTATTGAACTTATATGAGGAGCATTTGGATCATTTCGATGGCTTTTCGGACTATGAAAATGCTAAGTTCAATCTTGCAAACAAACAATCGGATGAGGATTTCTTTGTTTATAATGCCGAAGATAAGGAAATCAGCCGCTTAATCATGGAAAACAAGCCGAAAAGCAGGCTTATTCCTTTTCGAAAAGAGGATTATGTTTATGCGGAACCTGAGTTTTTAAAGGGCGAACACAATAAAGCAAATGCCATGGCAGCCTTATCGGTTGCGAAAATCCTTGCTTTGGATATGGAAAAGGCTGTCGAGAGTGTTCTGAGCTTTGAAACCTTGGCTCACAGAATGCAGTTTGTGGGAGAGAAAGAGGGAGTTTTGTATTACGATGACAGTATAAGTACCGTTCCGCAAGCTACTTTGGCAGCTTTGAAAGCTCTTAATCGAGTTGACACATTGATACTTGGAGGCATGGACAGGGGCATCGACTATTCAGTTTTGGTGAAAGAGCTTCCCGAATACGGTCTTCGCAATATCGCATTCACGGGGAAGGCAGGCAGAAGAATGGCTTCTCTGATGGAGAATGCGGCATTGCAGTACAACTGTATAATAGAGGACGATTACGAAAACATAGTTTCATGGTGCAGAAAGGTAACAAAGCCCGGTACCATATGCTTGCTTTCACCTGCCGCAAGCAGCTATGATCGTTTCAAAAATTTTGAGGAAAGAGGCAGGCTGTTCAGGGAATTGGTTCTGAAAGATTAGAGATGCCATAAAGGAATATTCGTATTCTCTCCGGTTACGGAATTTACAGAGAGAAAACGAAGTCTCCGACTTGCAAATTCCGTAAGCTGCGGAAGGAGAAACAGGGATTTCGTCTTTTGAAAATCAGAAATCTGTATTCAAATCCACGAAAACAGGGCAGTGATCGGAATGAAAAGCAGTTGGGATAATGCCGGCATCGTTTATTCTGTCGGCGATATTCTCGCTTACCATGCAGTAATCAATCCTCCAACCTTTGTTATTGGCTCTTGCATTCGCCCTATAACTCCACCAAGAGTAAGCATTCGGAACATCACCCTTTGCAAATCGGAAGCTGTCAACGAAACCCGAGGAGAGGAAATCGCCTATCCACGCTCTTTCTTCCGGCAGAAATCCGCTTGAATTAGCATTCCTTACAGGGTCGTGAATATCAATGGGGCGATGGCAGATATTGAAATCACCGCATAGAACCAAGTTTTTACGAGTGGATTTCAGGCTGTTTATATATTGCTGAAAGTCATCAAGCCATTTCATTTTGAAGTCCTGACGCTCCTGAGAGCTGGTTCCTGAGGGGTGATATACGCTTACTATGCTCAAATCTCCGAAATCCGCACGCAGAAAACGACCCTCTGCATCATACTTTTCAATATTCATGCCGTAGGAAATCTTATCGGGCGTGCTTTTGCACAGCATTGCCACACCGCTGTAACCCCGTTTACGGGCAGGGAAAGCAAAGCAATCGTAGCCCGCAGACTTGAAGTCCAAAAGAGGCAACTGTTCGTTTTGAGCTTTGGTTTCCTGAATACAAACTACATCGGCAGCGCTTTGGTACAACCAATCGACAAAACCCTTGTTCACAGCCGCCCTTATACCATTCACATTATAAGAAATTATCTTCATAAACAAACGCTTTTGCGGTTAGAAAACTGCAAATGTAATCATAATTTCTTCCATAGAGAAACGGGATACGAAAAAAACACTACCTTTGCAACATGAGCGGCATAAGGAAAATCATAAAAACGATAAAGGAAATCGACCTTAACGAATACTATAAACGCTTTTATATATGGCGAAGACGCCACCTTACAACCTATCAATTCGTCTTAATCCTCAGCCTTATCGTCGGAATAGCCAGCGGATTGGCCTCTGTGGTGCTGAAAAACACCGTTCACTACACCTATAACCTTATAAGCAATACCTCCATATTCTCACCCGACAGGGGAAATATCTTTTTTTTGATGTCTCCTGCCATAGGAATCATACTTACAACACTTGCAATTCGCTATCTGATAAAGGACGATTTATCACATGGAGTAAGCAAAGTAATGTATGCAATCTCACGTCGCGGCGGAAAATTGAAGCCTCATCACTGCTGGAGTTCGATGTTGACCTCCTCGATTACCGTTGCCTTTGGTGGAAGCGTCGGATTAGAGGCACCGATCGTCTTGACAGGCAGTGCAATCGCCTCCAACATCGCCAGATTCTTCAGAATAAACACCAGATACGTCATAATCCTTCTCGGATGCGGAGCAGCAGGAGCCATAGCCGGAGTATTCAAAGCCCCGATAGCAGGAGTTCTGTTCGTATTTGAGGTTTTGATGATAGACCTTACGGTCAATGTGGCAACTCCGCTTTTGATTTCCGCAGTCTCATCTGCCATAATCTCCTATTTTTTCTTCGGACAAGGCGTCCAATTCTATTATAAGGTGGACTCACTCTTTGAATTGAACAAAATACCTGCCTTTATTCTGCTCGGAATAGTGGCAGCCTTCATCTCGCTTTATTTCTTACGAATCAACAAATGGGTATCTAAAAAATTCGCACCTTGGAAAGCCACTCACAGAATCATAATCGGGGGCATTGCCTTGGGCATACTGGTATATCTTTTCCCGCCTCTGTTTGGTGAAGGTTACCAAGCGTTGACGGATTTGCTGAATAATGATTCGGATTCCATGTTTCGTAACAGCTTTTTCTACTCTTATGTCGATAATAAGTGGCTTTTCATCTTCGTATTGCTTGCAATCACCTTCCTGAAAGCCTTTGCTACCTCCATAACCTGTGCTTCCGGAGGAGTGGGAGGAACCTTTGCTCCAAGTCTTTTCATAGGAGGTTTTTGCGGATTCTTCGTTGCGAGAATGGTAAACATGACAGGACTGGTGGAAGTGGCAGAAAGCAATTTCGCATTGGTCGGAATGGCAGCCGTAATGGCAGGAGTAATGCACTCACCATTGACTGCCACCTTTTTGATAGCCGAAATCACAGGCGGATATGCTCTTTTCACACCCTTGCTGATTGCCACAACCATTGCATACGTTGTCGTAAAGCCTCTCACAAAGTACTCCATCTATGCCGAAAGCCTTGCAGCCAAAGGCGATTTGATGACACATAACAAAGACAAAACAGCACTTCACTTCATAGACAAAACAAATCTGATAGAAACAAACTTCGTTAAGCTCTCTCCCGAAGCAACATTGCGGGACATAGTATCGGCGGTTGAGAAAAGTAATAGAAACTTTTTTCCCGTGGTAGATAAAGAAGGCATATTCAAAGGCGTCGTTGTATTGGACGATGTTCGCTCTCTCCTCTTTCACAGAGAGTATTATGACAAGATAAAAGTGGTAAGCTATATGAGATATTCGCCCATGTTTATTGCGGATATAAGAGAACCTCTGGAAAAAATAGTACAAAAGTTCATTGGTTCCGACCGTTACAATATTGTAATGGTCGATAAAGGGAAGTATCTCGGCTTTATCTCACGTGCAAACGTCTTTGCAGCTTATAGAAGCTATGTAAAGGAGTTCTCAAACGAATAAAAGAAAGGTCAATAAATCATGAGAATAGCGGTAATCGGAGCAACAGGCTTGGTAGGAGGTCTTATGCTGAGAGTTTTGGAAGAAAGAGGATTTGCAAACAATGAAATCATAGTTGCTGCCTCTCCGAAAAGCGTAGGAAAAAAGATAATATTTGCATCAAGAGAGCTGACAGTCATAAGCGTTGACGCTGCCATAGAAAAGAATTGCGATTATGCAATCTTCTCAGCCGGCAGTGCAGCCTCCAAACAATATGCTCCTCTGTTTGCAGAAAAAGGTACTGTGGTGATAGATAATTCTTCCGCATGGAGAATGTGCGAAGATGTGCCGCTTGTAGTTCCGGAAATCAATCCCCAATCCATCAAGTCATGCAATAGAATTATTGCAAATCCGAATTGTTCAACCATACAAATGGTTCTTGCACTCTCCAAACTGCATAAAGCATACGGCATAAAGAGAATAGTGGTGTCAACATATCAAAGCGTAACAGGCACAGGCATGAAAGCCGTCAGACAGTTGGAACACGAACAAAGGGGCGAAGAATGCGACAAGGTATATCCTTATCAAATTCATGAAAACGTTTTGCCGCATGGCGGAGACTTTCTCCCTGATGCATATACTACGGAAGAAAAGAAATTAGTCGATGAAACAAGGAAGATATTTTCCGATCCTAAGATAGCAGTCTCGGCAACGGTGGCAAGAGTTCCCGTAAAGGGTGGGCATAGCGAGAGTGTGAATGTGGAATTTTTCAAAGAATTTGAGCTAAACGATGTTTATGACTTGTTACGTTCCACTTCCGGACTTACCGTCATAGATTCGCCTGCAGAAAACCTCTATCCCATGCCTATAATCGCACAAGGCAAAGATGAGGTTTTTGTCGGAAGAATACGAAGAGACGAATCCTGTGCAAATGCCTTGAATTTATGGATTGTCGCGGATAATTTGAGAAAAGGAGCCGCAACAAACGCAATACAAATATTAGAATACATAAGCCAAAAACAAAACATTTGATGAACAAAACCTGCCTTTGGCTCCTTCTTCTGTTTGTCAGCCTTTCTTCCATCTCGCAAAACAAATCCGCGCATTTCTATTCCATGTTCGGACAATATGGTTTTGTTATGCCGACCAATGAATTTGTACGGGGAGAGAATACCGAGAATAAATCCATATCGCAAGTCTATGCCATCTCTTTTCGATATGCCATTCAAACAGCAGGGGAGAAATATTGGCATCAGATGTATGATTACCCCTCTTATGGTTTCGGTATATATACCGCAGACTTCAATGTCAAGAATCAACTTGGCAAACCAGTGGCACTCTATGCCTTTATAGGCAAACCGATTTTTACCGAAGGCAAATACAGCTTGACAGGAGACTATGCCCTCGGTATGGCATTTAATTGGAAACATTTCACTCCTTCCAATCCTGAAAGAGTAGCTATGGGAGGAGAAGCCTCCTGTTATATTGATGCCACCCTTACCTTAAACCGAAGCATTTCGCAGAACTATACCCTTGGTTTAGGCCTTTCGCTTTCTCATTTCTCCAACGGAGCAATACGCAAACCCAATAAAGGACTTAATCTTATCTCATCAAAACTCTCGCTGAACTATTTGCCGCAGCCTATGAAACATCAAAAGACAATACCGCTTCCTTACTTTGATAAACATACGGATGACCTGTGGTCTGTCTTTATAGGCTCTCATAATGTTTTGACGACATTGCCTGAGAACTTTAAAGACGACAGATACAACAGACGTTCCTACTTTGTCTTCGGAATAGACAGACGAGTGTTGAGACGCTTTAACCTTAAACACTCATTAGGCTTCGGTATCGGATTGGGATACAATCAATACGTCGGCACGAACTATAAGATATTCGGTCGTGAACTCTGCTTCTATGAAATAAATCACAGCGAACGCTTCAATCTCTCCGCATACATAAGCTACGAATATCGCATTCATAGATTGGGAATAGTCCTCGAACCGGGCATATATCTTTATAAGAATAAGCAAGACGAATCCCGAAGACTGTTCCAGCGAATAGGCTTGCGATATAACTTTAACAACGGATTCTTTGCAGGCTTGAACCTAAGAGCAGCAAATTTCAGCGTAGCCCAATACATAGAATGGACAATAGGCTTTGCTACAAGAAACTCCTGAAGCCCGCTTACAAACTTTTTCAAACCTTTGAAAATCAAATAAGCAACCATTGCTGAACCGAAACGCCGAAAGAATTTTCTAAAACGCCGTTCTAATTTTTTCTTTCGGCGTTTGGAAAAATTCTTTCGGTCTTACGGTCTTTGCTTTGCAAATATTTGTTGTTTGTTTTGGGAAAAAGGAGGTGTTTTTCAAGCGTCCGAAAAAACGGACAGCTATTCATCGACTCTCAAATTATCCATCAATTTTTTTCTTGCAAGAAATATGCGGCTTTTCACAGTTCCTATGGAAATGAAAAAGTAGTCGGCAATTTCCTGATACTTATATCCTTGATATATCATCTCAAAAGGAATGCGTTGTTCTTCGGGCAACAAGCGTATCTTGGCTTGTATGTTCTCATAATTCAAATCATGGTCGGCTGTGAAAGTACTGATGCCTGCACGGTGGTTGATGTACGATATTATATTCTCGTCTTCTATTATACGACTTATTCTTTTGTTCTTGCGATAGTTGTTTATGAAAGTGTTTTTCATTATCGTAAACAACCATGCTTTGATATTGGTATCTTCTTTGAAAGTTTCCTTGTGCATTAAGGCTTT
>URCX01000009.1 GCA_900546465.1 uncultured Bacteroidota bacterium
TTAACTTTTTGAAGCATCATTCCCGTTCTTACATATTTTCTGCCTCCATTTCGCCTGCTGCCACTGCAAGTGTGATTGCTGCTTTGGACGTTATAAAGCAAGAACCTGAGAGAATAAAGAACCTTTGGGATATAACGAATTACTCGCTTGACGCATTCAGAAGTCTCGGATTTGAAATAGGACCTACCGAAACGCCGATAATTCCTCTATATATCAGGGATAACGATAAGACATTCATCATAACGCAAGAACTTTACGAGCAAGGAATTTTTGTAAATCCTGTAATACCGCCTGCCTGTGCCCCTGATGCTACCTTGATACGCTTTTCTCTTATGGCAACTCATACAAAGGCTCAGATAGATGAGGCTGTGGATAAACTTACGAAGACGTTCCGCAAGTACGGTATAATAGCATAGAAAATCAAAAGCAATGAACGAACTGACCATAAAAGAAGTAAACACAAAAAAAGACTTTCATCGTTTTCTGCAATTCCCATACGATTTATTCAAAGACGATAAGATGTGGGTGCCTCCTTTGATAATTGACGAGAAAACCACTTTCGATAAGAGGAAGAACCCTGCTTTGGAATTTTGCGAGTGTAAGATTTTCATGGCATACAGAGGAGAGAAAGCAGTAGGCAGAATCGTCGGAATTATCAATGAGAAGTCCAATTCTATTTGGAAGGAAAAGAGAGTTCGATTCGGTTGGTTCGATTTTGTTGACGACAATGCAGTTTGCAAGATATTGCTTGATGCCGTTGCAGAGTGGGGAAAGTCCAAGGGTATGGAAGAAATAGTGGGTCCTATGGGCTTTACCGATATGGATAAGGAGGGAATGATTGTCGAGGGTTTCGATGTGGATTGCCCTATGGCTTGTTATTATAATCCTTCCTACTATCCGAAGCACATGGACATGCTTTCATATCGTAAGGAAGTCGATTGGGTACAATATCAGATACCTGCAAATCAAGCCGTGCCTGACAAAGTTCATCGTATAAACGAAATGATAAAGGAGAAGTATGATTTGAGAATACTTCAAGGACTTAGCAAAAAACAACTTGCCAAAAGATACGGATTGAAACTGTTTAATACGTTGAACGAAGCCTTTGCCGATTTATTCGGATATGTTCCGCTTAACGACAAACAAAAAGAGTTTTACATCAATCAGTATTTTCCCTTTTTGGATAAAAGATTGATTTGTTTGGTTGTCGATAAGAATGATGATGTTGTGGCATTCGGTATATCCATGCCTTCGTTAAGTAATGCTTTACGCAAGTGCAAAGGCAGGCTTTTCCCTTTTGGTTGGATACATCTTTTGAAAGCCTTGAAGACTTTTGAGAATATAGACCTTTATCTCAATGGAGTGAAGCCCGAATGGCAAAACAAAGGCATTCATTCCATCTATTATGCCGAGATGAATAAACAGTACATAAAACTCGGTTCAAAGATGGCTATTGCCGACCCGCAGTTGGAAACCAATCAGGCGGCGAATATATGGAAGAAATATGACAGTCGCATAGCGATAAGGAGAAGGGCTTACATAAAAACGATAGAGTAGGGGATATGAAAAAAGTTTTGGTAACCGGTGCAAGCGGATTTATAGGAAGTACGCTTATTGACAGATTGCTTGAAGCAGGTACGTATGAAGTCTATGCAGGTGTCAGAAAAACTTCCGACCGAAAGTATTTACAGGATTCAAGAATAAAATTCATAGATGTTGCATTCTCTTCGCCCGAAAGGCTGAAACAACAATTATCGGAGGAAAACTTCGATTGCATTTTTCATTTCGCAGGTTTGACCAAGGCAAAGCATTTGGACGATTTCGAGAAAGTGAATTTTCTTTTGACGAAAAACCTTGTTGATGCGATAGACCCGCAAAAGACCAAATTGATATATCTTTCTTCCTTTGCTGCTCATGGTCCGGGAGAGGAGGTTCATTTTACCAAAGCCAAGATTTCGGACGAGAATAAACCGAATACGGCATACGGAAGGTCAAAATTGAAAGCTGAAAACTACATCAATTCCTCCTTTAAGGGTAAATATGTCATTTTCCGCCCGACCGGAGTTTATGGTCCACGTGAAACAGATTATTTTGTCTTCTTTCAAACCATTGATAACCACATAGAACCCTACCTTGGCTTCGTTCCGCAACACCTGACTTTCATTTACTCCAAAGATTTGGTCGAAGTATGCCTTAAAGCCTTTGAAAGCGAGGTGTCGGGCAAGACTTACTTTGTCAGTGATGGCAAAATGTATTTGGATTCGGACTTTGCGGCAATAACGAAGCAGGTTCTGCACAAACGAACCTTGAAATTGAAATTTCCACTCTTCATAGTAAGATGGATTTCGGCTTTCTTGGACTCTTTCGGTCGTATGATAGGCAAACAATTCACCTTGAACAATGATAAATTTGCCATTCTTGCCGCAAGAAATTGGGAATGCGATATAGAAGATTTGAAAAGAGATTTGAATTTTGAGCCGAAGTACGATTTGCAAAAAGGAGTAGAGGAAGCCATTGCTTGGTACAAGAAAGAGAAGTGGCTGTAAAAATTCTTGTTTCTCATTGATTATCAAATGTTTCCAACTGTTGATAAAGCAAAGCCCGAAAGGGCTGAAATGAAACGCCGTTTCGTGAAATTAAAACGGCGTTTTAGAAAATTGAATCGGCGTTTCATTTTCGTGGAACAGCCTTTGGTAAAAAATATTCTTTGATTCATGAAAACGATAAGCAGAAAAATATCTCTTAAAACACTTTTTCAACAAATTTCGGCTGTATTTGTCGTTGTCCTTCTCTTTATTGCCTGTGGCGGGAAAACCATTGGAAAACAACAAATCGATGATACCGATAAACAAGTCCGACATTTGAGCGAACAGGAGTTTGATGAGAAGTTCGGAAACTATGATGTATCCACCCATTCTTTCGCTTACAATGGAGAAAAACCCGTAGTCATTGATTTCTACGCCCTTTGGTGCGGACCTTGCAAGGTTTTGTCTCCCATAATCGAAGAATTGGCAGAGGAGTATAAGGATAGAGTGATTTTTTACAAGGTCGATGTGGATTCTGAAAAGCAGTTGGCAAATCAATACGGCATAAGCAGCATTCCTACTCTCTTTTTCATAAACCGAGAAGGCGAGTTAAGAGTTGCTTCCGGCTTGATGTCCAAACCGGATTTGAAAGCAGTGATGGATAATCTTCTTTTGAAATAAAGGCTTCTTTGATTTGAAATCCTCTTTCCCCATTATAGAAACCGCAAAAGCCTTTATTCTATCCAAATATCTGCATTCCAGACAAATGACTTGCTCCCTCACGTGAAACAAAACAGGCATTTGTTTCTTCCTTTTTCCATGCCGATTTTTTTTCTTACCTTTGTGGCTATAATTTCAAACACAAGAGAAGTTTATGGCAAAAGAACAAGACCTCGCAGCCGAGAAATCGGAAAAGTTGAAAGTGCTTCAAGCTGCGATTTCAAAGATAGAGAAGAACTATGGTAAGGGTTCGATAATGAAATTGGGTGATAGAGCCGTGGAAGAAATGGATACGATTTCCACAGGTTCCATTGCACTTGACGCAGCTTTGGGAGTAGGAGGATTTCCCAAAGGAAGAATAATAGAGATTTACGGTCCAGAGTCTTCCGGTAAGACAACATTGGCAATACACGCCATAGCGGAAAGCCAGAAGAACGGAGGATTGGCGGCTTTCATAGATGCGGAACACGCCTTTGACAGTAATTACGCAAAGAAATTGGGAGTCGATGTCGATAATCTCTACATTTCGCAACCCGATAATGGCGAACAAGCCCTTGAAATAGCCGATAACCTTATCAGTTCCGGTGCAGTGGATATAATAGTCATAGATTCCGTTGCAGCCCTCACCCCGAAAAGCGAAATAGACGGGGAAATGGGAGATAGCAAAATGGGACTTCATGCCCGTCTTATGAGCCAGGCATTGAGAAAAATGACTGCCACGATAAGCAAAACCAAATGTTGCTGCATATTCATCAACCAGTTGAGAGATAAAATAGGCGTAATGTTCGGCTCTCCCGAGACAACGACAGGCGGAAACGCCTTGAAGTTCTATTCCTCAATTCGTTTGGATATACGGAGAATACAAGCCATTAAAGACGGAGAGACAAACATAGGCAACAGAGTGAGGGTTAAAATCGTCAAGAACAAAGTTGCTCCTCCTTTCCGCCAAGTTGAGTTTGACTTATTGTTCGGTCAAGGTATCAGCAAGATGGGAGAGATGGTCGATATAGGAGTCGATGCCGGCATAATAAAGAAAAGCGGCTCTTGGTTCAGCTATGGAGAAACCAAACTCGGACAGGGAAGAGAAGCAGTCAAACAACTGTTGGCAGACAATCCCGAATTGCAGGAGGAAATAGCCGCTCAAATAAAAGAATACCTCACAAGGGAAGAAGAATAGGAGCATAAGAAGTTGATGAACACACATCTTTGCAACAGAAACCCGATACAATCTTTTGCCAAATGAAGATAACACTTTCTCAAATAAACCCGAGGACAAACAAATTCGACTATAATGCAGCCTTGATAAAGGAAGCATTCGAGAAAACGGACAAGGATACTTTGCTTCTTTTTCCCGAATTGTCCTTATCAGGCTCACCGCTTTACGGATTGACGGCATACGATGAGGTTTTCAGCAATTCGGCAAAGCAGATAAAGGAACTATGTACGGCGAAAAGGGACTTTATGGTCGGTTTGCCCCTGATACGGGAGGGAAAAAAGTACAACGCCATTGCCTTTGTTGAGAAAGGAGAATTGAAAGCCCTTTCCACAAAACGCAATCTTGGAAACTTCGATAACGGATTTGCCGAAGGACAAGGCATTAAGCAGATACAATACAAGGAAAAGACCATAGCATTCGGCTTTCTTGCCGATTTGGAAGACTTTGTCGGCAGTTCGGCAAAAGCAGACCTTATTATATGCTTATCGAATGAAGTCTTTGAGATAGGAAAGCAGGAAAAAATATTGCAATACCTGCAAAGAATGTCTGCAAAGCTCGCCTGTCCTCTCGCTTTTCTGAACAGATGCGGAGCAGAAGGCAGATATATATTCAACGGAGGCAGCTTTGTTGTACTGCCAAGCGGAGAAATTGCAGAGGAATACCCTTTGTTTGAAGCCGAAACAAGAACAATAACAACAGAAAACCTGCATGCCGTTCCGCAAAGGCACACCTCAAAGCCCGAACAACTATACGGAGCAGCCCTTACAGGCATTCGCGACTATTTTGAGAAGAACAACATCGGCAAAGCCGTGATAGGCTTGTCCGGAGGCATAGACTCCGCATTGGTTGCGGTGCTTGCCGTGCATGCCTTGGGAAAAGATAAGGTCATAGGCATACTTATGCCGAGTGAATACTCCACTTCCCACAGCCTGACCGACGCAGTGGCAAGTGCAGAGAACCTTCAAATGAAATATCACATCATTCCGATAAAAGAAAGCTTCTCTTCAATACTTTCCGCAGTGCAACCCGTATTTGCAAACCTGCCTTTCGGCTTGGCGGAAGAGAACTTGCAATCACGCATACGCTGTTGTATTCTCATGGCAGTTGCAAACAAAATAGGAGCAGCCCTGTTGAACACCTCCAATAAGAGCGAAGCCGCCGTTGGATACGGCACTCTTTACGGCGATACGTCGGGAGGAATAGGGGCAATAGGCGATATGTACAAGACAGAGGTGTGGGAACTCTCCCGTTGGATAAACCGCAATGGCGAAGTGATACCGGAAAATTCCATAACAAAGGCTCCGTCCGCCGAATTGCGTCCCGAGCAGAAAGATAGCGACTCTTTGCCGGAATATGACGTGCTTGACAAAATCTTATACCAACATTTGGAACAGCAAAAAGACAGAGAAGAAATAATATCGCAGGGCTTCGATACAGCCGTTGTGGATAAGATCTTGCGATTGGTAAGGATAAACGAATGGAAACGGCGACAGGCAGCTCCGAGTTTGAAGATGTCTTCCTGTACATTCGGAATCGACAGAAGCGTTCCTGTATCATAAGGAAATAAATCGAAGAAACAAGAGCGGGAATAAACGTAAAAATTCACTCGAACAAATAAACAACGCAGATGAGCGAACAAATAAAACATGAATGCGGCATCGCAATGTTGCGATTGCTCAAACCATTGGAATATTATCAGGAAAAATACGGCAATGCGTGGACTTTGAACCGCATGTACCTGCTTATGGAGAAGCAACATAACAGAGGACAGGACGGAGCAGGGCTTGCAAACGTGAAATTCGACACAAAGCCGGGCGAGCAATACATAAACATAACAAAGAGCAACAGTTCCACCCCCATACAAGACATATTCGCCGAAGCCTTCAAGGATATGAAAATGTTGCAAAAGGAAGAGCCTGAAAAGGCAGGGGACATCAACTGGTTGGAACACAATGCCCGTTTTACGGGAGAGCTTTTCCTCGGCCACTTACGCTACGGCACTTTCGGTAAAAACGAATTGGAAAATCTGCACCCCTTTTTGAGAGAAAACAACTGGAAGACACGTAACCTTGTCTTGGCAGGGAATTTCAACCTTACCAACATTGACGAGATGTTGGACAAGCTTATATCCCTCGGACAGCACCCCGTAAAAGTTGCAGATACCGCAATAATTCTGGAAAAGATAGGAAAGTTCCTCGATAGAGAAGTCGAGACGCTTTTCAAGCAATACAAACAGCAGGGATTGACCAATGTGGAAATCTCCGAGCGTGTAGCGGAGAGCCTCAATATAGAAACCATACTGTCTTCCGCCGCAAAGAAATGGGACGGAGGCTATGTTATGGCAGGCTTGATAGGACATGGCGATGCCTTTGTGCTTAGAGACGAAAACGGAATAAGACCTTGCTTCTATTATTGCAACGATGAAATAGCCGTTGTAGCCTCGGAGCGTCCTGCCATAATGACAACATTCAATGTTCCTTTGACCGAAGTAAAGGAATTGGAACCCGGCTGTGCCATCATCATAAAACGCAACGGCAAAATCTCCATCAGCCGAATCAAACAAGCCGTCCAAAAGCCTGCCAAATGCTCCTTTGAGCGTATTTACTTCTCCCGCGGAACGGATGCGGACATATACGAAGAGAGAAAAGCCCTTGGCAAACTTATCTGCCCGAGAGTATTGCAGGCAATAGACTACGACATAAAGAATACCGTCATTTCATATATTCCTAACACCGCTTCGGTAGCCTTTCAAGGCATGGCAGAAGCATTCACCGACTATGCCAACCAACAGAAAATAAAAAGCATACTCGCCAATAAGGATAATCTCGACGAGGAAAAGCTGAAAGAAATCTTCACCCTGCACCCTCGTCGTGAGTATATAGCGGTTAAGGACGTGAAACTCCGTACTTTCATCACCCAAGACAGCGAACGCGATGACATGGTCGCCCATGTATATGACGTAACCTACGGACAAGTGAGGGAATATGTCGATAACTTGGTTGTGATAGACGACAGCATAGTGCGAGGAACCACTTTGAAACAATCCATAGTGCGAATGCTCGACCGCCTCGGTCCCAAGAAAATAGTCATAGCCTCATCTGCACCGCAGATACGCTACCCCGATTGCTATGGAATAGACATGTCGCGATTGGGAGACTTCATTGCCTTCAACGCAGCCATAGCCTTGCTGAAAGAAAACGGTCAGGCAGGACTTATAGATGAGGTTTACCACAAGTCCAAAGCACAGGAAAACAAGCCGAAAGAAGAAATAGTGAACTACGTAAAAGAAATATACGCACCTTTCACCGATGAGCAAATCTCCGGCAAGATAACGGAATTGGTAACCCCTGACAACATAAACGCAAAGACCGAAGTGGTTTATAACACCATAGAATCCCTGCACAAAGCCTGCCCTGCACATACGGGCGATTGGTATTTCACCGGCAATTATCCCACACCGGGCGGCAATAAAGTGGTAAACAGAGCATTCATCAACTATTACGAAGGTAACAATAAACGAGCATATTGATTCATTCAAGAATATTGTTTGTATTTTGCGGGTCGGAGGCGTTGCACGGCAACAATTCCGACCCGCTTTTTCTATTTCCGCTTTCGCCTTGTTGCCCTCTTGAAAGCAAAAAACCCAAAGACCATTGTCTCTCCTTTCACAAGCTGCTGCAAACCAAATAAATAATCCATACCCTTGCCCGTTCGGGGCAACCAATACCCTTTCTCCGAAACTGAAACGCCCTTTCGTTATGATTAGAGTTCATTTCATGGAACACAATGTTCTATTGATTTTCTCTTTTAAATATTTTTTTCACTTTTGAGGAGAAGAATAAAATGGACAATTTGGATAAAGTCAAAATTTATGTCATATATGTAGCTTGCAATCAGAAACCTTTTGTACCTTTGTAGCAAAAACAAAAAAGCGAAAGAGATAAGTCAATAAGTCGAAAAGGGATAGAGAAAATAAAAGTTGCACGCAACATATATAAGTGAGATAGTTATGGAACAAAGTAAAGTTGAAAATTTCTTATTGAACAATGGGAAATTTTTCAGTGAAGAAGATCTGATAGTTGTCAGGGAAAGATTAGAGAAATTTCCGGATAATAAATCAATAAATTTGTTTATGGTTGAGTACAAGTCCCCAATTGTGTTTTTCTTAGTATCATTATTTGCAGGGCATTTAGGACTTGACAGGTTTTTATTGGGGCAGACAGGAAAAGGCATTCTCAAATTGATAACTTACGGAGGCTTCCATATTTGGTGGGTTATAGATTTATTCTTGATAATGAAGAAAGTAAAGAAAAACAACTTCACAAAATTTCTTTGCATTACTGATTTATAGCAAGAAATTGTAATTTTATTGGTATTATCATTCTATCAAGTTTAGTGTAGCTATGTTTTTGGATGTGAGAGCAGTTTTCTGTTTCAATTTTTGAATATTCAAAAAAGGTTGACAAGCATTCAATGTCAAGTAGTAGAGGTGTAAGACCCGTAAGATTACTGATGAATGAATGAAAATGTTTCAAACCGTCTAAGCGAATGTTCTATCTGGTTTTTATATCTTTGTGTAGTTATTTTTCTGTGATTTATCTCGGCAAGCCAAATAAATGTAGCTGACGTAGTAAGGTTAATTTATCAAAAGCCATTATGCTTTACTTCTGTCAAAGATTACAACTATTTGAATATTTGCTAATTGGATTTGACACATTTGTAATGTCCTCTGGTTAAAACGATATTTTACGCTCTCATTATCAAACGATTGTGGCTCCAAGTCAATTCGCTACACAGCGTGTAGCATATTTCAGGGTCGGGATATGTATTGTAGAACTGCCTCATGTTCTTAAGGTTGGAATAAGAAAAGCCATTTCCGAATTCTTCTGTCAGTTCCTTGGATAGTTTTTGCAATAATCGATCTCTGTATTTTGCAGTTGATTTACTTTTTTGCTTTTATATCTTCCGTTCAACCTGCGAAGGTAGTAAAAATGTGCTTTTTAGCAATTATTCGACTCTTTCAGCAAACAGAAATATCGATTCATTTCAATTCGATCGGGGTTTTGTTTTTGCTTATCCGCCTATGCGTTTTGTTTTATAGCCTTTGCTTTGAAGGTATTGGGTGATTTTGTCCCTATGGTCGCCTTGCAGCAGTATTTCACCGTCCTTGCAACTGCCGCCTACGCCGCATTTGGTTTTCAGTTCTTTACAAAGGGCGTTCAAATCCTCTTCCGTACCTACGAAATTGCTGATAAGGCTTACTTGTTTGCCGGCTCGTTGCTTTTTATCGAGTTGTATTTTAAGTGTTTGTTGCTGCGGAGGTAGCGTTTCGATGATTTCTACCTCTTCGTATAGGTATTCAAAATCGGGATTGGTGGAATATATTACGCCTGTAAGATTCTTTTTCTTGCTCATGCTGTTCTATGGTTTTTGTTTCTTTGATAGGGTTATTGTTTTTCAGGGAATTATGATGTTGAGGCTTTGGGGGATGATATCGAAATGCAGATCCGATGAGTATTCTTTGTATTCTCCGTCAATGTTCACGCCTATGACTGAGTCGTTGTGCAGTGTTATTTCCCTTGCTTGATAGGTCTCGACATACATGGAGCGGTCGAAGCTGTGCAGGAAGAGTTGTTGTGCCATCAAAGGAAGCATGGGCAGGGGTGGTTTCTTTACTATTATGACGTCTATAAGTCCGTCTTCGAGGTTTGCCTTGGGGGCTATCTCGGTATTGAAACCGAATTGGTTGGAATTGGCAAAGCTGACAAAGAGTGCCTGTGTTTCTATTCGTTTGCCGTCAATGGTCAGGTGGTAAGTGCGTTGCTTGTATTGGGGATAGTTTTGTATGACGAGTTTGAGGTAGGGTTGGAAGCCGCGTGTATGTGTTCGTTCAAATTCTTTGGCAATCAGGGCATCGAAGCCCACTCCCGCAATGCTTGCATAGATGGTTTCGTTCAGCCGGATGCAGTCTATTTGTGATGTTTTCAGGGAGTTGATTGTCTTTATGGCGTCTTCCATGGATAGGGGAATGTTCAGACATCTTGCCAAGCCGTTTCCGCTGCCTGCAGGTATGATTGCAAGGTTTACTCCTGTGGAAACAAGCCCTTTGACGCAGTCGTTTATAGAGCCGTCGCCACCTACTGCAACTACTGTGTCGAATCCGTTCAGCACTGCTGCCAAGGAAATTGCCGTGGCATGATGAGCATAAGCGGTATAGCTTATTTGATAGTCGAATTTGTCATTATCAAGAAATGTTTCTATGGCTTTTTCGACTTTCTTTTGCTTGCCTATGCCCGAAATCGGATTGACGATGAACAGTATCCTGCTTTTGGTACTCATATCGTTAATTGTGAGTTTTGTTGCTTATGATACTATTGTTGTATTGCTGAATTATTGCTTCGGTGAAGTCCTTGTGCTTCTTTGCAAGTGCGGGTTCTTTGGCGGATATGTCGTTCTGCAAGTGCGGGTCTTGCTTTACATTGTAGAGTTCGATGGAAAAATCTTCTTTATACTTGCTCAAATAATCTCCTATCAACAAAAGGTATTCGCCATTGGTGTAATAGATATAGTAATGAGGTAAAGGAGAAAAGGCACTCCTGCCGAAGCAGAAGATGTCGTCATCGAGATGCAGCAAATCGGCAATGGTGGGGTATATATCTATTTGTTGCATTATTTGGTTGCTGATAAGGGGTGTTTTTATGCCCGGGTGGTAGATTATCATCGGTATTCGGAACAAGCCTAATTGGGTTTTGAATTCTTCTTGTGAGGTAAGGGCGCTGTGATCTGCTGTTATGATGAACAAAGTGTTTGCAAACCAGTCCTTTTTGGAGGCTTGCTCAAAGAATTTCTTCAATGCGTAGTCGGTGTAACCTACTGTTTCATGCACTATCATGCTGCCTTTGGGGAAGCGTCCTTTGTGTTGTTTCGGTATGCTGTAAGGGTGATGGGAGGAAAGAGTGAAAAGGGCTGTTGCAAAGGGCTTGGGCAGTGTGTCGAGTTGCTTTACCATGTATTGAAGGAAAGGTTCGTCGTAGATTCCCCAATTTCCGTCATAGTCCTTGTCGTTATTGTATTCGTTTTTGCCGTAATAGTATTTGAAACCGACTTTTCGGGTATAGTTATCGAAGTTCATGGTGCCGTTATAGCCTCCGTGGAAAAAGGCAGTGGTATATCCGTGTGAAGCAAATGACGAAGCGATGGAGCCAAGCTCGTTCTCGCCGTAGCAGCTTGTGAGATAGCTTTCTTCCATCATCAAAGGAAGAGAGGATAAGACCGCAGGAATGCCGTCTATCGACTTTTTGCCGTTGGATAATCCTTGAAAAACAATGGATTGTTTGGCAAGGGAGTCAAGGAAAGGTGTATAGCTTATGCCGTTTGTGTTGTATGTTTTGAGGTATTCGGCAGAGAAACTTTCCAATATGATGACTACAATATTGGTTTTGCCGACTTGAAGAGGTGTTGTAAAGAGTTCGTCTGCCCAAATGCTTTCTTGGGGTTTTATGTGAGGGTTATATATCTTGTTTGCTTCGTCTTGCGAGAAGAATTGTTTCTTTTCCAAGGTTGGTTTGCCGAATGTGCGGTACAGGGTGAAAGGTGTATTGAGAACGAGAGCCGTGTTCTGTGTGTTTGCATACCGACTTGCGTGCATCAGGTTGAGAGGGCGGGTTTGCAGACCTCCTCTTTGTGCAATTACAAGCAGAGGGACAATGATGATAAGCACCATGCTTTGAGTAAGAAAGTTTTTTCTTGTAAAGGTTTTTTGTTCGTCTTTGTTCCTGCGGCGTAAGAATTTGTCGGCAAAGATGAAGGCGGACAGTAAAACGATGAAAATAACGACTATCTGCCAGTAGTCTCTTAGGAATTGGGGTATCAACTCCTTGAAATCGCCGCCTACGCCCAAATATCTCGTAATATCGGCTGTTAATCTCTTGAAAGTAAAACGATAGTATCCAGTATCGATGAGGTTGACTGCCATCATGAAGATATTGCCGGCATAGAAGAAGATGTTTTCCGCATATCGGTAAATCTTTTTCGATTTCACGGGTACAGGCAAAAGGCATAAAAGCAGATAGGGGGCAAGGAAGACGCTGAGGGAAGAAAGGGCGTATCGTGTGCAACCGAGGAAGATTTTGAAGAAAGAACCGAAACTATCTATTTGAAAGAGGTTTGCATTCAACAGATAGAAGGCTGTTTGGGTGAGATATAGGAAAAGGAGAGATAGGAGGTATCTTCCGATAAGCAGTTTATACGATGCCGGTATGTTTTTCATTCTTAGCGTTTTTGAGGTTTGTATTCTGATTCTTTCAATATGAGTTCCGATTTGCTTGTTCGGAACAAACTGTCAAGCGTTATGGGATTCTTTTCCATGTATGCCTGTACTATTTTGTAACCTATGTAGTTCCCTATCCTGGAAGGGGAATCGGCAATGCCTTTTGTGGTAGGTCCTTCGGCTATGAGGGATAGGTATTTTGTGCGGTCTTTATTATAGAGAAGTTTGTTTTGGATTATGTAGCTCCAAATGTTGTATTCGTTGTCTTCAACCCACTTTTGTTGTTCTTCTGTGTAGCGAAGAATGTTGTGTAGCGGAGTTTTGGGCAAGAGGGCTGCCACTGCATAGGAATATTTGCCATCGTCTATTATGCAATCGAGTAATGTGGCATCGGGATTTTGGTTTTGAAGCGGAATATCCTTGAAGGTGATTTCTTGTAGGTAGGTTCTGATGTAGTCGGGGGCTATATTATCTTTTGTAAGGCAGGTTTGCAGATACTTGGGCATAGATTTGTAGTAAGGGTGTTCCGATAGGGAATCCATGCAATAGGCATCTATGCTAATGGTGCTGAATGTCGGATAAACGAGTATGCGGTTTTGGTAAGCGAAAGAGTATTCGGCAGGTCCTATAATGAGAGTGTAAATATTTGTTTTGCAAGTGTCCTGACGGATTTTGCGGATTTTAGGCAGTGCTTGGGCGAGTGCGGCATCCAAAAACTTCATGTCGGGATAGCATCGCTTCACTATATTATACACTTTCTTCATTTCAGCGTCTTCCACAAAGGCTTTGACAACAGCCATATATTGTTTGTCGCTCAGGCTTGCGGCGAACATGGGCTTGAAGTCTTGTTCTATGGAAAGCAGGTGCTGTTCTGTTGTCTGCTTGCTTGGGGCGAAGAGTGCTTGTTCAAAACGGTGAATGCTTATTTGCTCTTCCTCTGTCTTATTATCGCCGAACAAGGTCTTGTCGCTTTGAGTTTCTCTCTTGGAACAAGAACTTGCAATCATGGTACATAGAAGCAGCAAAATAAGTCTTCGGTTTAATTTCCTATTGCTTCGTTCCATTAGTCTCGTTTTTTATTTTGGTTTAGTGAAATGCCGTTCTTATTTTTGTATGTCGGCAAAGGCTTATTTCTCCAACTCGGCAAGTCTCTTTTCCAGGTTGTCTATCTTGTTTTTCATTTGTTCCAATTTGCGGAAATAGACATAGCTTTTCATGTATGCCTTTGCGTCTATGGCAGGAGAGCCGATTATTCTTGCTTCGTCTTTGACATCGGATATTATTCCGGCTTGGGCTCCTATCGAACAGCGGTCTCCGACTTTTATATGTCCTGCAAAACCTACTTGTCCGCCGATAAAACAATTGCTTCCTATTTTTGTGCTGCCTGCAACGCCTGTTTGTGCTGCCATGGCTGTGGATTGACCGACTATAACATTGTGTCCCAACTGACAAAGGTTGTCTATCTTGGTTCCTTTCATCACTTTGGTGGAACCCATGGTCGCTCTGTCTATGGTGGCATTGGCTCCTATTTCAACATCGTCCTCGATTATCACATTGCCTATTTGGGCTATTTTCTTGAATGAGCCATCGGGCAGAGGTGCAAAACCGAAACCATCTGCTCCCAAGACTGCTCCGGAATGCAGAATGCAGTTGTTGCCGATTATTGTGTCGTGATAAATTCTTACTCCTGCAAAAAGGGTAACGTTTTCTCCTATTTTGACATCATCTCCTATGTAAACATGCGGATAAATCTTTGTTCCTTTGCCGATTTTCGCTCCTTTGCCGATAACGGCAAACTCTCCTATGTAAACGTCTTCGGCTATTTCGGCTTGTTTATCTATGAATGCCAAAGAGGAAATGCCGCTTTTGTTCAGTCTGTATTGGTTGTAAATCTCCAAAAGTTTGGCAAAGCAACTGTAAGCGTCTTTTACTCGGATTACAGTGGTTTTTATTTCTTCTTCCTGCTCAAAGTCCTCGTTGATTATGACGATACTTGCCTTTGTGGAATACAAATAGTGATTGTATTTGGGATTGGCAAGAAAGGATAGACCGCCTTCCTCTCCTTCTTCTATTTTGCATAATTTGCTAACAACTGTATTCTTGTTTCCCTCGACTCTTCCATTGAGCATTTGGGCAATTTGTTCTGCACTAAACTCCATATTGTTGATTTTTTGCTTGCAAAGGTAAGAAGTTTTCAGTGAATTGGTAAAGGGAAGGGCGAATTTACAGAAAGGAGTGCCGTTTGTGAAGAGATGGAAGACTGTTATTGTTCTCCTTTTCCCAATTCCTTATACTTTTTGCGGGCTTGCGTTACATACAGACTTGCGGGATAATTCAGTATGAGTTGTTGGTAATAGGATTTTGCGGTGGAGAGGTCTTTGTGATATGTTTCTGCAATCTCTGCCAATCGCATTATGGCATCGTCTGCCGTAAGGTCGTATGGGTATTTCAATAGGAGTGATTTCAGTAAACTGTCTGCCAAATCAATATTGCCCTTGTCTTTTGCAATCAAAGCTCGAAGATAGAGGCATTCATCAAATAATGGGTGATAAAAATAGGCTTGCTCTATGCTGTCTATGTAATTCAGTGCTTTTTCATAGTGTCTGTATTCTCTTTCCCGCTCGGCTGCTGCAAACCATTGCATGCCTGTGAATGTGCTGTCCTCGTCTCTGTTTTCTTCTATCAGGATACTGTACTCTAAGGCATCGTTTGAAATAAGTTTTGAGGTGGAAGCCCGTAGTGCTTTGAATTGGGATAATGCCCATTCGATTTCTCCGTTATAGTAACTCAACATTGCTTTGAAGAATTTGGCTTTGTCGCCTAATGGAGAGTTCTTGCAGTCTTTATCTACTTGGGAACAAAGCAGGTTTGCTTGCCAACTGTCGCCAAATCTGTTGTAAATCTCGGCTGAAAGGAGCTTCATTTCCGCTTTTTGGTTGATTGAAAAACTGTTGTTGCCTTGGCATTTTTCCAAAAGGTCAACTGCATCTTGGGCTTTGTCGTCATAAAATGCCATTATTTCGGCAGCTTGCAATATGGTGGTGAAGTTGTTTCTGTTATAGCCGTATTCCGAAAAGATAAGTTCAAAGGATTGTGTCAATCGTGCCAATGCTTTCTTGTCGGAAGCTGTTTTCATGAATTTTTTATACAGAACGCTTGTGTATCCGAGCAAAGCTCTTTGATAGAATGCCGCTTCTTTTCCTTTGTTCATTACATATTCGTACGCTTGTTCGGCTACTGATAAAGCATTTGCGTCATTCATGTTTTCGGCAAAGTCCAATACACCCGCTCCACTGCCCTCTTCAAAACTTTTGTCGATGTTTTTTGCCATTGAAAAGGCTTTTTCATATTTGCCGTTTTGAGTATAGAGCCATAAACCGAATTGAGCAAAATAGGGATTGTGGTTTTGTGTTTTGTAAAGTTTTGTCCACTCTTCTTCAACCGACTTTATGAGTTTGACGGAGTCCTTTGCAAAAAGTCCTGATAGGTTGGCAGTGATTTGATGCAGGCTTTGAGGCTTGTATTCCAAAAGGAGAAGATATTCTTTGGCTATTGCTTCATAGTCGTTTTCCTGCATAAAGATGTTCCCAAGCTGAAAGCCGTATGCGGAATTGTCTCCGAGCAACTCTCTTCCCCGCAGAAATACTTTTTTTGCCTCTTCCGAATGTCGCGAATAAAGGAAAGCATTGCCGAGTTTGAGAATGTCGGAATTGTTTGCCTTTAAGTTTTTCAGCAATCGCTCGAACTGCTTTTCTGCTTTTCTGCTTTTCCCTGTTTGTTCGTAGAGAAGAAACAGTTTAACACCGAAGTCGGATTGTCGGGGGAAGATTTTGGCGGCTTCTTTTAGGTAATCTTCTGCCGTTTCAAAGTCTCCGTTATTTTGCAGGGCGTTACATAGTAAAGAGTAGGCTTGTTCGGTTTTGTTTCGTTTGAGATAGTCTTTGTAAATGCTGATAGCTTCCTCTGATTGCCCGTTTGCTTCCAAGGAAAGGGCTTGTTGCAACTCCACATCTTTTTGTCCGAAAGAGGGGAGGGAACAGGCAAGGAATGCAATCGCAAGAACAATGAAGCGTCTCAAACTCATAGTATATTGGCTGACTGTTCTTTTATCTTTTCAAGTTCGTCTTTCATCTTTACAACCAAGACTTGAATGTCTGCATCGTTTGCTTTTGAGCCTAAGGTGTTGATTTCTCTTCCCATTTCTTGTGCGATGAAGCCGAGTTTCTTACCTTGACATTCTCCTTGGGCAAGACATTGCAGAAAATAGTCCAAGTGCTGTCTCAATCGTATCTTTTCCTCTGTTATATCCAACTTTTCAAGATAGTAAATCATTTCCTGCTCCAAGCGATTCTCGTCAAGTTTCTCCAAAGTAAGCTCTTTAAGTTTGGAAAAGAGCCTGTCTTTTATCTTTATGCAGCGTTCATTCTCGTATTTATCAACTTCTTTGAGCAAATCGCCTATAAGGTTTACTCTTTTGATGAAATCTTTCTCCAAAATGCCTCCTTCGCATGTACGATACTCGTCCAAATTTTTCACGGCTTGGCGAACGGTTGAAAGGAACAGGGCTTTTGCTTCATCGCTAAGTTCTTGCTGTTCTGCAAAACGAACTTCCGGAAGATTGAGAACGTAATTCAGCAAATTACTTGTGTCTGCTCCTACACTGTCTGCAAGAGCTTTCAAATTACTATAAACATTCTTGAACGTCTCTTTGTTGACCAATGGAGTGTTTTCAAGATTGCATTTTTCGCTGCTTATGTTGCAATCGAGTTTTCCTCTGACCAAACAATCAGAGAAGATATTTCTTACTTCCAATTCCAATTCCTTGAAATGAGATGGCAGTTTTATTGAAGCGTCTAATGTTTTTCCGTTCAAAGACTTTACTTCCACCGTAACCAATGCGTCGCCGCAAACAGCCTGAGCTTTTCCGAAGCCCGTCATCGACTTAATCATATACTTGCAATTAAACAAAAATCAGACCGCAAAAATACAAAATCCCTGCATTCTCTGCTCCGGTGGACGAGAAATCAATCAAAAATTGTTACCTTTGCCGCAGAAATCAAGGATTCTGACATGTCATTCAAGCAATTCATAAAAAGCAGAGTTTTTTTTGCTCATCTCGGACTTATAGTGACGAGTTTCTTTCTTTTATTCGTCATGGTGTTCTTTCTTTTGAAACAATATACTCGTCATGGTAGCGAATATACCGTTCCGAACATAGAAGGTAAGTTGCTTAGCGAAGCTGAGCAGATGAAAGAGATGGCAAATTTCAATGTGATTGTGATAGACTCTATCTTTCAGGAGGATTCGCCGGCAGGAATTATTCTAAGCCAAGAGCCAATTGCCGATGCGAGGGTAAAGAAAGGGAGAAAGATTTACGTTACCGTAACTTCGGAAACAGGAGACGAACTAAGCATGCCTTTATGCACCGATATGAGTCTGAAAACAGCTGTTCAATCTTTAACCGATATAGGTTTGAGAATAGGAAATATCAGTTTCCGACCGGGAGATATTTCAAATATCGTTTTGGAACAAAGGCAAAATGGGAAGATAATTCGTCAGAGTGCAAAGGTTAAAAGAGGTGATGTAATAGACTTGCTTGTCGAAATGGACGTAAACAGTTCCACGACAAACATGCCCGATATTCTTGGAAAGACAGAGGTTGAGGCGGAAAAGATGTTGTGGGCTGCGGGCTTGAATGTGGGGAAGAAGACATTTGACGGACAAAGGGAACATAATCATTCAAGAGTTGTCAGCTACACTCCCACATTTAAGGGCTTGACTCTTGGAACCACGGTATCCTTGCATTTTATCAATGATGCCAAAAGCAGTTATAGGAAAACATTGAGAAAGTTTGAAGAACAACTTATACTCGAACAAAATAATTATGAAGACATCGAAAACGTGGAATCGGAGTAATGGTTTGAGAAAAGCAGGATTTGCATTATTGTTTTCCATGTTCTCCGTATTGTCTTTCGCACAGACGATAATATCACCCATTGGCAGTTTTGCCAATGCAGGAATGCAGAAAGCTCAATCTTCTGTCGATATTTTTTTACCCTTTATAGATGATTTTTCAAACTATATTGGGATTCCAAATCCCGATAAATGGGAAACTTTCGGGGTTGTTGTGAACAGTTCTTACCAATTTAATCCTCCGTCAGTAGGAGTTGCGACTCTTGATGCGACGGATATTTATGGAAAACTTTATACACATGCGACATCTTCGCCTTTTTATGCCGATACTCTTGCAAGTCGCTTCATTCGATTGGACTCTGTGAAAACGCCTTATGGGATTGCACTTTCTCCGAGCGATTCCGTGTATTTGAGTTTCTATGTTCAGCCTGCCGGAGGTAGCGGAAAACAATGGGAGGCGGTAGGTTCTCGTCCCTCTGCCGAGGATTCCATAATATTGGAATTTTATTCCCCTGAAACAGGTTGGAATTGGATTTGGGCAATGGGGGGAGAGCATGTGGATAGTCTTTACAACAGATATGGTTCTTACTATAAGTATGTCCTTATCCCCATAACCGACCCTGTATATTTCAGTAAAGAATTTCGCTTTCGCTTTCGGAACATAGCTTCTTTGAGCAATAGTTCTCAGAGTTCGTACATCGGAAATTGCGACCAATGGAATATAGATTATGTTTATCTGAATAGAAATCGTTCATTTGAGGATAGCTCGCGAAGAGACTTGGCTTTCGTCGAGCCGGCTCCCTCAATGTTGAAACGTTATCAGGCAATGCCGTCACGGCAATTCAGACAAGAAGAAATGGCAGATAGTTTGCATATCAAGATAGTCAACTTGGCGGATATTGCTTTAAGTTCCACATATAAATATGAGATAAGCAATGAGAGCGGAATGCGTCTCTATTCTTATGACGGAGGATTTGAAAACATTTCTCCTTATTCACAGACACAACGCTACCAAACCTCTCCCAATCATGCAAGTCCTGCTGTCGATTTTGTGTTTGATATAAATCCCATGCGGTGGTATGCTTTCGATATTACCCATACTATTAAGGAGGGTGTGGGACAGGATTGGTTGCCTGCAAATGACACCATACGATTTAAGCAGATTTTTGAAGATTTCTTTGCATACGATGACGGTACAGCCGAGAATGGTATAGGTGTTGAGCCGATAAGCGGTTCTCATTTGGCTGTCAGATATGACTTGAACGAAAAGGATACTCTCACGGCGGTGGATATTTATTTTAATACTTCATTGAATGAAAGCAATTTCAAGCCTTTTTTTATTTGTGTTTGGACTTGCGAGAATGCTCTGCCCGGGGAAATGATATATAAGAGCGAAAAATTGATACCGAGAAGCGACAGCTTAAATCGTTTCACTCGTTTCATCCTCGATGAAAGTATTGTGTTGCCTTCGGCTCCGTTTTTCATAAGTCTGCAAACCAAGGGGAACGATTACCTTAACATAGGATTTGACAGAAACACCAATTCCTCCGAATATACTTTTTCAAAGACGAGTTCAGATTGGCAACAATCTTTCGAGAAAGGTTCTGTCATGATGAGACCGTACTTTGGTTATAGAGCAAGTGTCGGATTGAAAGATGTAGATGGCTCGTATATAAAGATTTATCCTAATCCTGCTTCAACGAGGGTTTATTTGCAAAACTGCAATGGCTTGTTGAAGCGATTGTTTGATGCGAACGGCAGATTGCTTGTTCAAACAAGAGAGAATGAAATAGATATTTCCCGATTCGATTGCGGAGTATATATATTGCAAGTTGCAGATGAGGGTAGTTTAATCCATCATGAGAAAATCATAAAGGCAAGGTAATGCAAGAAGAGACACAGAATGTCAATGATGAGAGGGAGTTGTATGAGAACTTCCGCATAGAGGTTGAAAAGGGAAAGACTTTACTCAGAATAGATAAGTACCTGATGTCCCGTATAGAGGGTTCGAGCAGGAATAAAATACAGACAGCGGCAAAGGCAGAGTGCATAAAAGTGAATGATAAACCGGTTAAGTCCAATTACAGGGTGAAACCGGGAGATGTGATACAGCTTTTTCTTACCACTCCGCCGCAATCCATAGAGATAGTGCCGCAGGATATTCCTATTGATGTGGTTTATGAAGATGATGATGTGATTGTGGTTAACAAACCCTCGTCAATGGTCGTTCACCCCGGCTATGGAAACTATTCCGGTACTCTTTTGAATGCTCTTGCTTTCCATTTCCAAAACCAAAAGAACAAAGAGGGAGAAACTCCCAAGCCATTGCTTGTTCATCGTATCGATAAGGATACGACAGGTTTGCTTTTGGTTGCCAAAAACGAGTATTCCCAGACCTTTCTTGCCAAACAGTTTTTTGAACATAGCATAGAAAGAAAATACACAGCCCTTGTATGGGGCGATGTCAGCGAGGAGGAAGGAACGATAGAGGGAAACATTGGCAGAAGTCTGAAAGATAGAAAAGTAATGACTGTTTTCCCTGATGGAGAACACGGCAAGCCTGCCGTAACTCACTATAATGTCTTGCAAAGATTCGGTTACATAAGCGAGATACAGTGTCGCCTTGAAACAGGACGAACTCACCAGATACGCGTTCACATGAAATCCATAGGACATCCTCTTTTCGGAGATAGAACTTATGGAGGAGATCAAATACTTAAAGGAACCACTTTCAGCAAGTATAAACAATTCGTTGCGAATTGCTTTCAAATTCTGCCTCGTCAGGCTTTACATGCTTCCACCATAGGTTTTCTCCACCCGACAAGCGGAGAGAGAATGTTGTTTTCTTCACAACTGCCGGAAGATATGCAAACCGTCATCAATAAATGGACGACTTATATGAGTGGAAGCAAGAACTCTTGAAATATTTTTTTGAAATGCAGAAAATAAAACGCCGTTCGGCTGAAATGAAACGCCGAAAAGATTTACTGAAACGCCGTTTCAGCAAATTAAAACGGCGAAAGAAATTATCCTTTTGCAAATAATTGAAATCTAATATACTATGAATAAAAAAAAGAATTACGTTTTCAGCCTGTCGATTATCGGCTTGCTGTACTTTGTTTTCGGATTTGTAACATGGTTAAACAGTTTGTTGATACCGTTCTTGAAGACGGCTTGTCAACTGCCGGATTCGCAAGCCTATTGGGTAACCTTTGCTTTTTACATTTCCTATTTCGTCATGTCCATACCCTCTTCCGTCATATTGAAACGTACAGGTTTCGCCGGAGGAATGAGCCTTGGTCTTTTGGTTATGGCAGTCGGTTCGGTTTTGTTCCTTCCGGCAGCATCGTCTCGTAATTATGTCTTGTTTCTTGTCGGTTTGTTCATTCAGGGTACGGGCTTGGCGTTATTGCAAACGGCGGTCAATCCCTACGTAACCATACTCGGCCCCATTGAATCGGCTGCAAAGCGTATGTCTATAATGGGCTTGTTCAACAAATGTGCAGGAATGATAGGCATATTGCTTATAAGCAGTGTGCTTTTCTCCGGAATGGACGAATTGAGTGCGAGAATAGAACTCGCCACAGGAGAGGAACTTGCAATGGAGCTTGATATGTTGGTTTCAAGAATAAGAATGCCGTATATGATTATTACAGGGCTTCTCTTATGTTTGGCATTGATGATTTTGCTTGCCCGTTTGCCTGAGGTGAAGAACGAAGATGCAGAAGAGAAGGACCGAAATAAGAAATCCATATTCAAGATACCTTACCTTTGGTTGGGAGTGCTTACTCTGTTTTTGTACGTCGGTGTTGAGGTTATAGCCATAGACACCCTCGGATTGTATGCCGAAACGCAGGGAATTGCCAAGGATATTGCTCCTAAACTCGGGACATTCAGTCTGATTGCTTTGACGATAGGATATATTGCGGGAATTTTCCTTGTTCCAAAGCGTATAACCCAATCGCAAGCCCTTGCAATCTCAGCCGTTCTCGGATTTGTGTTTGCCCTTTGTGCTTTGTTTACTTCGGGTATAGTTTCGATAATATTCATCATACTTTTGAGCTTCGCACATGCAATGATGTGGCCGGGAATATGGCCTCTTGCAATAGACAAGCTCGGTTCGCATACAGCCTTGGCGTCAGCCTTTCTGATAATGGCAATAGCCGGAGGAGCCGTTTTGCCTTTGTGTTACGGAGGATTGGTGGATTGTTTCGGCGGAAACAGACATCTACCTTATATGATAACATTGCCTTGTTATGCAATGATATTCTACTATGCCGTACGAGGACATAAGATAGGCAAATGACCGATGAGGTAGTGCTGAAATCTTGTTGCATGGGAGCAAATTCGTAACTTTGCAAAAAAATCCTTTCAAGATGAGTGATAAAAAACAGAAAGCCCACTGCATATTTTGCGGAAGAGATGAGAACCAAGTGGAATATTTGATACAATCCCAATCCGGTTCTCTCGGAGTGTGTTCCGATTGTGCGGAATTGCTCGGTAAAATGCTTCAAGAGGAGAAAAGCAAGCCTGAAGTCAAGGCTTTGGATAATTATGAGTTGAAAACACCGAGTCGGATAAAAGCATATTTGGATCAATACGTCATAGGACAGGATCGTGCAAAGAAAGTACTTTCGGTGGCTGTGTATAATCATTATAAGCGATTGAGGTATTTTCACTCCGAAAGAAAGGAAGATGATGTCGAAATAGATAAGTCCAACGTTATAATGGTTGGTGAGACGGGTACGGGTAAAACCCTCTTGGCAAAAACCGTTGCACGATTGCTGGATGTGCCTTTTTGTATTGCCGATGCAACCGTATTGACGGAAGCAGGCTATGTCGGGGAAGATGTGGAGACCATACTTACGAGATTATTGCAGGTGGCGGATTATGACGTTGAAAAGGCAAAACGAGGTATTGTTTTTATAGATGAGATAGATAAGATTGCAAGAAAAAGCGACAATCCTTCCATAACGCGAGATGTGAGTGGAGAGGG
>URCX01000010.1 GCA_900546465.1 uncultured Bacteroidota bacterium
CAGATACTTTTCCTCAACTTGATATTTTGCTAAAATGGAGTTTACCTCAACTTTGCTAAAACAGTTATATGATTCACACTCGCCATATTCCTTGTAGTTTGAGGTATAAACCGATTCTGCATCGTATTTACCACATACATTACGATTATAGTTAAATCTATCTGCTATTTTATTGGAGATTTCCAATATTGCATAGACAATTGCCAACTTACTTCGATCAATCTTTTCCTTATGAGCCAAAAACAATAACTGGCTGAGAAGATACTTATGAGTCAAATAGAACGCAGAAAATACCTTGTAAGAACCAATTGGAGTATTTACCGTTTCAACAAATAATATCTCCTGCGGATCTTCAAACTGCGGATTGCCATACTCAAGAATCCTATCAATGTGGCTCCAATCATACTTTCCTCGTCTCCACATCAAATATGCTTCGGCCAATGCCATTTCTAACCTATAACAGAAACTGGAATTTTCCTGCAACACAGATAAATAAGAGAGATACTTAAGCATCTTATCGCCTTTCAAGTTATGGTAGAATTTATATTGCATTATAGTACTCCTGATTTTCCTCTTGAAGTATGTTATCGATTCAATTTTATGCTTCAATCATTTTGTTCATAATAGTACGAATAATCAATACCTTTCATAAACATTTCTCTGTCATCAATCTTTGTGGTAAGTGCGGGCTTTACTAAAGTCTTTATATATGCACTATCAGATACACTCTCTCGCATAGCATTCAGATATTCGTTTTTGTCTATTTGACTCCAATCAATACACCTTTTGAGAGAACGCTTCAGCATAAGGTCAAGCCAAATGCGAGTGCTACGACCATTACCCTCCATAAAGGGATGGGCTACATTCATCTCAACGTATTTGTCCATAATCTCATCAAAGGTTGTTTCGGGCATTCGTTCTATTGTTTGTAGCGTATCGGGAAAGTGTCTACAATTAGCAAACGTAAATCCTCCTTTGGATATATTCTTATTTCTGATTTGTCCGGCAAACTCATATAAGCCTCCAAAGAGATAAGCATGTATCTGTTGCAGACATTTTAGAGTCCCTGGCTCTGCCGTTTGCAAGATACCACTTTCAAAGAGTTGGTAGGCTTTCTTCTTGCTCTGCCCATCAATAGTATTATCGCTATATATAAACCAGTCAAGAAAGTCATTAGCACGGTTACTTGGATAGTTCTTTGCCAACAATATAACACCCTCACTATTGAGAACATCAGCAACACGTAGTTTCCCATCAGGTGCTTCAAATTTGAAGCTGTGAGTAGCACTCACGAGTTCAACACCTTCTTGCTTCAACTTTTTTTTCAACCATCGCCAGTAATTACCAGCTTTTGTATAGTCAGACTCGTTATTAATCGCACGAACGACGTCTGTCGCTGAAAACCACCAACAGTTTTGTTTCTCGTCCCATACAGCCCTTACTTCACGGCCGTTAAAAAAACGAATTGATTTCTTATGTTGTTCCGTATACTCTGCCATAATGAAAATCGTTATTCATCTGGTGTCTTAATCAAATCCTTTGAACTCACCTGTAAAATCTCCACAATCTGGAAGAGGGTTTCGAGGCTTGGTTTGTATCTATTGCAAACATAGGAATTGACAATGCTGAATTTTTGCCAAGTTTTTCGACAAGCCATGTTTGCTTGATTCCTTTCTCCTCAAGCACTTCTTTTATTCGAGTCATGGGTTTATCCACCTCTTTCAATATTCTCTGTTTGATAACGCAAAGATATGAAATAAAAGTGCATAGAAAATAGAAAAAGGAAATAAGCATTGATTTCCGTTGTTTTATGAACTCAACTTGCGTATGAAGTTCATTTGCCTGCGATGTGTTCAGACGTTCCATTTCAGTCGTTCACGCTTGACATTCTCTTTTTCTAAAGCAATGTATAATCCATATTTTTGGTTAGTTACATGCAGACCTTTATGCTACATAGCAGTTCATTTTGAACCGAAATTCTTCGATTATCGTTATCAATACGATTGACTACTATGTGCATGTGTATATATAACTCCGGAGTGCCTTGCTTCTGACGAGTCGGTATAGCGTATCTCTGCAAACATCGTATAGAGCAATTATCGATGTAATAGTCTTGTCAAGAAAGATCTCACCACATAATTTGCACTTTATACACTGATAAGCAGCGGCACAAATAGGGTACAAATATACAATAAAGATTCGAGAAACAAGCAAATCTATCAGAAAGTGTTAAAAACAAAGTAGGGTGTAACTCATTGAGCTACACCCTACTTTTCTATCTTTAGTTATCGTTGTTTACCGATACTTACTTCACTTCTTCGAAGTCGGTATCGGTAACTTCGCCGTCTTGATTGTTTCCGCCATGATTTGCATTGTCGGAACCTTGATTAGGGTTTGTTCCCTGCTCTTGGTTTGCTCCTGCATTTTGAGAGTACATGTCGGCTGAGGCTGCTTGGAATACTGTGTTTAGTTTTTCCATGGCTTTGTCTATTGCCGGAATGTCCTTGGAGGCATGAGCTTCTTTCAATTCTTTCAAGGCGTTTTCTATTTCGCTTTTCTTATCGGCCGGCAATTTCTCGCCATTTTCTTTCAAAGCTTTCTCGACTTGGAAAATCATTCCGTCCGCCTGATTGATTTTCTCTGCCTCTTCCTTCAATTTCTTGTCGGCATCGGCATTTGCTTCGGCTTCTGCTTTCATTCTCTTGATTTCCTCCTCGCTCAATCCGCTGGAAGCTTCTATCCTTATGGATTGTTGCTTATTGGTTGCCTTGTCTTTTGCAGATACATTCAAGATACCGTTGGCGTCTATATCGAATGTTACTTCGATTTGAGGCACTCCTCTTTGTGCAGGTGGAATACCATCGAGGATAAACCTGCCTATGGTCTTGTTGTCGGTCGCTCTGGTTCTTTCACCCTGCAATACGTGGATTTCAACGGAAGGTTGATTATCCTGTGCAGTGGAGAAGACCTGAGTTTTCTTCGTAGGTATGGTAGTGTTTGCCTCTATCAATTTGGTCATCACTCCACCTAAGGTTTCTATACCCAAGGATAGCGGCGTAACATCGAGCAACAACACATCTTTTACCTCTCCCGTCAAGACACCGCCTTGTATTGCGGCACCGACTGCGACAACCTCATCGGGATTAACGCCCTTGGAAGGTGCTTTGCCGAAGAAATCTTCAACTATCTTTTGAACGGCAGGGATACGTGTACTACCACCGACCAAGATTACTTCGTTTATTTGGCCCTTGTCCAAACCTGCATCAGCCAAGGCTTTCTTACAAGGTTCTATCGTGGCTTTTATCAAGTCATCGCAGAGTTGCTCGAATTTCGCTCTCGACAATGTGCGTACCAAGTGTTGAGGAACGCCATCGATAGGCATTATATAAGGAAGATTGATTTCCGTTGTGCTTGACGAAGACAACTCTATCTTCGCTTTTTCTGCTGCTTCTTTCAAACGTTGTAAAGCCATAGGGTCTTTTCTCAAATCGACGTTGAAATCTTTTTGAAATTCTTCCGCAAGCCAATCTATGATTCGTTTATCGAAGTCATCACCTCCCAAGTGTGTATCTCCATTGGTTGACTTCACTTCAAATACTCCGTCTCCCAATTCAAGGATTGAAATATCGAATGTACCGCCACCAAGGTCGAATACTGCGATGTGTGCATCTTGGTCTTTTTTATCCAATCCGTAAGCCAAAGCTGCCGCTGTCGGTTCGTTGATTATTCTTCTTACCTTCAAGCCTGCAATTTCTCCGGCTTCCTTGGTGGATTGACGTTGTGCGTCATTGAAGTATGCCGGTACCGTTATAACGGCTTCCGTTACCTCTTGACCCAAGTAATCCTCTGCTGTCTTTTTCATCTTTTGCAAGATGATTGCAGAAATTTCCTGTGGAGAATACAATCTTCCTTCGATATCGACACGTGGAGTATTGTTATCACCTTTCACAACTTTGTACGGAACATTGGAAATCTCCTTTTGAACCATATCAAAGTTCTCTCCCATAAACCTTTTTATAGAGTAAACTGTGTTGTGAGGGTTTGTGATTGCCTGACGCTTTGCAGGGTCGCCCACTTTTCTCTCTCCGGAAGAAATAAATCCTACTACGGAAGGTGTTGTTCTTCTACCTTCGCTGTTTGCTATCACTATCGGTTCGTTGCCTTCCATTACGGCTACGCAACTGTTCGTTGTACCTAAGTCTATTCCTATTATCTTTCCCATAACTCTTATGTTTTTATTGTTCGTTATTTAATTGATTGTTTACACCCTTGGATATTCAACTTCCGTGCCAAAATCGAATAAACTCGTTTTGCTGACAAATTGTCAGATTTGGTATTTCCACAAATCATGAAGAACGGACGATGTTGCAATCACGGCCGTCCTCTAATAGGAACAAGACTTCACAGAGCCTTATAAAGCATCTACCGTAATTATATCCGGATTACCGAACATCTTTTCGGCATACGAACTTATTATGTCAAACGAATCCTTTGCTATAAGGCTGTTCCGGCATTCCTCTTCCTGCAAATTCTCATTTTCTTCGACCTTCTCACGAGAGAAAAGATTGAATATAAGAGTATCAAGCCTTATTCCCCTGCTTTTCATGGCTTCAAAACCCAAAAGCGAATGGTTGATTGCTCCGAGGAAAGGATTGGTTACGAAAACAACCTTGTAATTCATCTGTGCCACGTAGTCTATCGTCAGAAAATCCTCCCTTATCGGTACCATCAATCCTCCTGCCCCTTCAACAAGAACCCTGTCGTATTTGTTCGCAAGGTATTGCGTTTTTGCATTTATGGCATCAATATCAACCTCTTTTTTGTCCAAACGTGCAGCAAGATGAATCGATGAAGGGAACGAGAACATCTGTCCGCAGGTTATTTGATTTACATCGTCCTCATTCGGTTTCATTCCCATTATGCGGCGATGTGTCAAGATGTCTTCCGACATGGCAGTGCAACCTGTCTGAATGAATTTCTGGGTAATGGCATTTATACCTTCCGAACGCCACTTTGCGGCAAGGAAACCTGTGGCGTATGTTTTTCCTATATCCGTTCCTATGCCCGAAACGAAGTAAATATTATCTTTCATCATGCTTTCTTTATTTTCAACAGCAAATAAACAGGGTTATATGTAAGCATGCACTTACCGGAACGAGTAAACCGCCTTTCGTATTCGGTTTTGAACCGCATGTACTCCGTTTTCGTCCATCGCTTTTCCTGCACGGCATTGACGCCGGTAGCTTTGAGGGAATACAGCAACTCATCGGGAGAATCGAACCCGACTTCGACAACCTCTTCTTTCAAGAACAAAGTTTCGAAAAAGGGTTCGGCTTTATCCGAAAGCTCCTTTGCATTCATATAATCCAGACTTCGGAAACCCAAATCGGCAAATTGTCGGAAATTCTCCTTGCCGAAAGAAGACAACAACAGCAATCCCTCATCGCACAAGGCATTATAAGATTTCCGAAAGAACATATCCATATCTTCGAACCACTGTACACACGAGGCGGAAGCTATAAGATCCACATTACAAGGGTAATCTATTTTTTCGGCATCGCCTTCCACAAAACCGATACCATCAACAGGCGGTTTGGAAAAGGCAATATCGTTGGCAATATAACTCTCAAAACTCAGTCTGTCAAACAGAGCTTTGGTCAAAAAGCCGCTTCCGCAGCCTATTTCGAAGCACCGCGAAGGCATAATGCAATGCCCGCTCTCTTCTCCGGCTGTACACTTCTCCACCAATAAGTCTGCCAAAGTTTCCGCAACCTTTCTTTGCACCACGGCATACTCTTCGTATGTCTTCGCAACCTTTGAGAACCGTTTCCCCACCAAGCCCTTATCCGACATCGTTCCTTGATTTTATTCTTTCGACGAAACACGCCGCCGGTTGATGCCTACAAAAGCACTTTCGCCCGCATTTCGCAGACGAACCGACCCTTTTCTCCATCGAAAAGCCATTACAAATATTGCTAAACATGTTCTATCGTGAAAATGAATTGTTTCTGTATCTTTCTTCTATATCTATATAAAACCAGATAGTACACAGCCGTTGCCAAAAGAGCGATAAGACACGAGACGGCTTCATCGAGTCCGGCTATTTGCAGACTTGAAACCATTGCAAGCATAAGAACAGCAAACGGCAATAAGAATGCTAACAAGACCGCCTTGAAACCAAGCTTTGTGCTTATGCCTACCTTGACTCTGTCGCCCTTTGCGTACCTGTCCGCCTGCGAAGTATGTACTTCTATCGTCTTTTCCTTCTTATCAAGCGAAGAACAAAATTCTTGTGAATGGCAACTTGCACATGCAGACAGTTGTTCTATTTTCACCACAAGCCGTTCACCATTGCTTTCCTCCACAATCCCTAATCTGCTGTTGCAATTTCCCATACACTCTTTACCTTTCACGTCTAAATGATTTTGACTGTCGAACTTGAAATCCAACCCTCTTTGCCGTCTTCCGTCTTTACAAACACCTCTTCGCCTGTGCGTTTTTCTATCTTCACTTTCTGTCCTTTGAAAAGCTTAGTGTCATTATCCGAAGACGAAGTTTGATTTCCTTTCAAGCTCACATCGGAAGAGAAAACTATCGCATAATCCTTGTCGTGTATAAGATTTTGACGATACAAGCCCAAACCGAAACAGCCAAGGCTCAATACCAATGCAAACAAAGAGAGATAGAATAACAGCACCTTATGGTCTATATTGAAATAGTAAAGAAAGAAAGCTATACAGGTGCAGGCAAAAAGCACACAAAACAAAATAGCCCACGCCAAAGGAGACATCAAATTTGCCAAAACTTTGACCCAACGAATCAAAAAGAAGTCCGGCATTACATAAACCTCGCCGGCAAGACGACTGCGACAAACTTTGTAATTCGTCATCAGCGTTTTATTATCGGGGGTAAGGCGTAAGGCTTTCTCATAATAAAGTATGGCTGTCGTATAATCACTCATTCTGAAAGCCGTATTGGCAATACAATGATATAATTTGGCATTGGAATTATTCTTTTCGGCTTTTTGATATAATTCCATTGCCTTTGCATAATCCCTATTTCTGTATGCCGCATCTGCCTGCGACATATCTTGAGCGGAAAGGCTGCTTGTCAGGCAGGCAAAGGCTGCAAAAATGACAGGCATTGCTTTTGCCGTGGAAGATTTCCTGCTTTTGGTCATATTGGTCTCTATATCGGTTATGGTTTCCACCGTTTGCTCATATAACTTACGGTATTCCGAAGGCTGTTTGTTTTGAGAAAAACGAATATATTCGCAATTTGAAAGCGTTTGAAGTGCATTCTCCAATATTGTTTTCTCCAAAGAACTTTCGTTGAGAGCTTTCCTAATATTATCTATATTCAAATCATAGGTTGAAATCCTGAACTTATCGCTCAGATAGTTCCATAACGCCTGACCGATTTCCTTTTCAAATTCTTCCCCTTGTCCGGTTCTCAGATACATCTCTGCTTTCTTCAATCTCTTCACGGCAACACGATTGGCTTTTTTGAGTTTCATGCCTGACACATCTTTCCTTTGTTTGATTTGTTGCTTGGTGAAATATATGGCAACGACAAGTCCGGACAAAAGAAGCAACGGTATGATGTAGAACATGAGAGAAGAAAACACCTTTATCTGATTTGCCTCCTTGGAAAGCCTGCCGGCGAAAATATCGGTTATGTCCATATTGCGGTATTTTTCCCTTTCCGACATTTGTTTGGCAAAGCCGCCATCGTTATTTCCTTTCTTTATGTTTAAGCGGAACTCTTCTGTCGAAAGAGTTTTATATTCTCTGCTTACAGGGTCGAAATATGTAAATTTCAAAGCAGGTATGGTATAATTGCCTTCAACCCTCGGTATGATGATGTAACGAAATGTACGACTGCCGCTTTGACCTGCTGCGGTCTTGGTTGTTTTATCCGAAATATCGGGGTCATACAGCTCGAATTGTTCGGGAATTTCCAACTTCGGAGCTTCTATCAGACTGAGGTTACCCTGTCCGCTGATTGTAAAATCCAAACTTATTGCCTCATTCGTCTTACAATAAGAAGTATCTATGGAGCATGAAATATCAAACCTGCCCACTCCTCCTGAAAAATCTTCCTTGCAAGGAGGTAAATCTTTGACTTCTATTGTCAGAGCATTGGTCTTTAATTTCTTATTGACCTTTTCAAATACAGGAGTTACGTTTGCAAAGAAAGGGTCGTTGAAAAAAGCATCGAAGAAAGGATCTCCGGTGGATACTCTACGTCTTTGGGTTGTACCTGTTTGAAGATGAGCAACCACTTCCAAGCCCATGGGTTGTATATGCAAAGTTCCGGACTTTTGAGGATAGACCAAAACTTTTCGCAGAGTTGCTACCTGATATGTCTTACCGTCTATGATTTCTCTTTCCAAAGTAGGAGTTGTCTGATTGTCCAATTCCTCCACCCAAAAGCCCTGAGAAGTCGGGAATTTATCCACCATATATTCCGAAATAGGCACAAGGGTATATATCTTGTACGATATTACAATCTCCTCACCTTTGAAAACGTTTGTCTTGTTTGGTATCGCTCTTACGAAAACGGCTTTATCGTCTATCACTTTCACAGTAGGACTTGCTGCAGTGTTGTTCCTACGATTTGCTCCGCCGCTGTTCTGCGAACGTTGTGCCATGGAGGGATTATCCTCCACACTTATCGTTATGGGTTTCGTCGTATATAGCTTGCCGTTCGATTTCACACGAGCCGAAGGTATGGTTATGGTTCCCGTCGTGAGGCTTTGTAACCAAAAAGTGAACGTCGTCGAACTGTTATCAGTGCGTTTGCCGTTTATTATGCTTACCGAAGAAGACCGTGAAGTCGAAGGTCCTCCGAGTATATTGACGTTACGAAAGGTCGGAGCGACGAAGTTGCCGACCTCCGAGGCGTTTATCGTAAAGCTAACCCTGAATCTCTCATGTAAACCTACCACTTTCGGAGCTTCACATTTGAATACAATATCTTGCGACCAAAGATTGAAGGTCGCAAATAAAACCGCAAAAAATACAAACACTCTTCTTTTCATCTCTACCAATCTTTTTCCACTCTGCGTTTTTGAGCCTTATCCTCTTTTTGATGCTTTATCTTGTTCAGAGTATTTTTCTCATTATTCTTCAAAGCCTCCAACATACGCTTCACCTCTTTCTTGTCTTTCTTTCCGCCCTGTGCGTTTTGGAAGTCCTGATTTTGATTTTTTTTCTCATCGTTTCGGTTCTGAGAATCGTCTTTTGGGCTTTTCTTTTCGTCTTTCTGTTGTTTTGAGTCTTTATTTTGATTTTGTTGTTGCTGCTGTTGCTGTTGGTTTTGCTGCTGTTGATTGTTTTTATTTTCCTGCTCGTCTTTCTTCAAAAGGTATTGTGTCAAAGCAAGATTGTATTTGGCATTGCTGTCCGACGGGGTCAATCGCAGGCTTGCTTTGTAATACTCTGCTGCTTCTTTAAGGTATTTTGTCGATTGCTCGGTATTCTTTACTGTATCGGATTGAGACAATTTGAAATTGGTATTTCCGAGATTGTAAACACCGTTTGTACGATTCAGAGTATCCTCCGGAGAGAGTGATTTAAGGAATGAACCATAATATTTGGCAGCTGTATGCAATTTATCGTCCTTGTCTTGCTTATATGAAGCATTTGCAAGATTATATTCCGCCTTTGCATAATTGGAATCTGCTGCAAGGGAAGCTCTATATGCCTCTTCCGCTTGTTTAAACTCCGATTTGTCAAAGGCTTTGTTACCTTTTCTTAATTCGTTCTTTTCTCTGTCGCAGCCGATGCAAACGCAAATAAGCACAGACAAACACAACATTATTTTCTTCATCTTCCTACGAATTTATTTGCCGAAAAAGAATTTACGGTTTATGTACTTGTTCTTACGCTCGAAGATTACATACTCCACCAACAACAGAAGCAATGCAATCATGGCAGGAATATAAAATCTGCTTTCATAACTTTTGTATGCCACTGCTTCGTATTCGTTCTTCTCCATCTTGTTTATTCTCGCCAAAATATGCTCCAAGCCTATTGAAGAGTTATTTGCACGTATGTAAGTTCCGTTTCCTTTGTCGGCTATTTGTTTCAAAAGTTTTTCATTCAACTTTGTAATGACGATATTGCCGTTCACATCTCTTTTGTATTCATTAGTTCCGTTTCTTTGTTTGATTGGAATAGGCGTTCCCTCTCCAAGTCCCAATCCTATGGTATTTATTACCACTCCATCGGAAGCTATTTCCTTTGCCACATCAAGTGCGTCCTCTTCGTTATCCTCTCCGTCCGAGATAAGGACTATACTGCGGGAGCGTTTCTTATCCTGCTGCTCGCCAAAGGCGGAATAAGCTGTTTTCAAGCTCTCTCCTATTGCCGTTCCCTGTGTTTCTATCATGGAGGGTTCGATAATATCTATAAAAGTCTTGGCTGCTGCATAATCACTCGTCATCGGGAGTTGTACAAATGAAGTTCCTGCAAAAACGACCAATCCTATACGATCGCCGCGAAGCTGATTTATCAAACTGTTTATGGATTGCTTTGCCCTCGTTATTCGATTTGGTTTCAAGTCTTGGGCAAGCATACTGTTGGAAATGTCAAGGCAGATTATCAAATCCGTTCCCTGTCTTTCTTTCTTGCCTACCGAGGTGCCGCTTTGCGGATTTGCCATGGCAATTACAAGAAAGAAGAAAGCAATATTAAGCAATGCGAACTTCAAATTCTGCTTTCCAACGGACAAATCAGGCATTATTATTTCCTGAACCCTTGCCGATGCCAAATCTTTCAACTTTCGCTTCTTTGAACGTACGTAAAAGAAATACAGAACATAGAACAATGGTATCAATATCAAAAGATACAATAACTGCGGACTTTCCAAACGCAACATATCTCTATTCTTATGGATTGGTTCTAAATACGGTTTTTCTCAAAAGGACTTCCAAGCAAAGCAGAAACAAAACAAAAGGTATCAGTTTTTGACCTACATCGGTCGATTCTTTGTAATAAGCTACATCTATCTTGGATTTCTCCATTTTGTCTATCTCATCGAATATTGTTTTCAAGGAAGAGCCTTTCGTACTGCGATAATACTTTCCTCCAGTGGTCTTTGCTATGTCTTGCAACAGAGCTTCATCGATTTTAACCTCTATGTTCTGATATTGCTTGCCGAAAGGAGTTTGGTAAGGATAAGGAGCATAACCCATTTTTCCTATTCCTATGGTATAGACCCTTATGCCGTACTCTTTTGCAATGCTTGCAGCTGTCAGAGGGTCTATTGCACCCATGTTGTTCACTCCATCGGTAACGAGGATTATCACTTTGCTCTTGCTTTTGGCATCTTTTATTCTGTTTATCGCCGTTGCCAGCCCGTCTCCTATTGCCGTACCGTCATCTATTTCCCCACTGCGTATGGATGAAAGAAGTTCCAACAAAATGTTATGGTCGATGGTCGATGGGCATTTGGTATAGGCTTCACCTGCAAAAACGACTATTCCCATATTATCGCTTTTCCGTGCCTCTATGAACTGCTGCGTTACTTCCTTTGCGGCTTCCAAACGGTTCGGACGGAAGTCTTCCGCAAGCATTGAGGTGGAAACGTCCAACGCAAAGACTATATCTATGCCTTCTATGCTTTTTTCATCTCTTGAAAAATGCGTTTGCGGACGTGCTATTGCAAGTATCAGCAACGCAAGTGCCGCATAACGCAAGTAATCCGGCAATCTTCTCAATCTTAACCGCCATGTCTTTCTTGCTGAAGAGAATTGCGAAAGATCGGAGTAAAGGAAATCGGCATGTATGCGTTTGTCGAAACGATACCTGAACAATATCAGCAAAGGTATCGCCGACAAGAGAAACAACAAATAGGGATATTGAAAACTTATCTGGTTCATCATTGCGGATTTTGAGGGTTTTCAACTTGCTTTGTGCTATTCACAAAGCTTACAGCCGAATTCCACATATTTCGGTCTGTGATTTGATCCGGTTGATATTTGGCGAACTTAACCAAATCTGCCGTTGCAAAGAGTTTATGTGCCGTTGCAAAGTTTTCGTTATCTATTTCGTTGCAATGCTTCATTTGTTCGTCAATCTGCTGCGTCGTCATCTCGTGTGCAGATATGGCGAAGCGTCCCTCCAAGTATGTCCACAGAATTTCGCACAGTTCACTGTAATATTGTTTCTTCAATCCCTGTTCGCTCAAACGCTTCAATCGTAAATCTTCGAGGCTTTGCAATGCAACGATATGCGGTGCCACATAGACCTCCGGTTTTTTTTGCTCCACTGTCTCGACAGGGCGATTTTTCAGATACCTCATCACGAAGTACATTCCGACAATCAAAGCCGCTATAACCAAAATCGCATAAATCAAAGGCAATACTTCTTTTATGCTGAAAGGTTCTTCGATTTGACTTTTTATGTCTTTGATTTCTGTTTTCGCTGTATCTATGGGATATTGCAGCACTTCTATTTGAGTAGGCAGAATTTTATAAACCTTTTCGCCGCTTTTGCTCTCGCATCTCACATAAAGACTGTCTCCCACATTGCGAACGCCCGGAATGAAACTCATGTATCTACGGCTGTATTGCAGAAAAGTCTTTCCGGCTTCTATCAAAGTGTCTGTCAGGGTGGCTTGCAATTCCAGACTGTCAGTGTTTGGAAATTCGTTAATCAGTTTTTGGTCTTCGCCCTGCACAAACGGGACACGGAATTTCAGTTCTATGACATCACCTATGTTATATTGTCTTTTGTCGCTCCTGCTTCGTATATCTTGAGCCGACAGGCCGATACAACATAAAAGCATACTATACAAAAGGAATATGACTATCGTTCTTTTCATTCGTTTATCTCCTTCCTTCGGCAGCGAAAAGTTTCACCAACTGCTTTATATAATCCTCTCCGCATATTATTCTGATGTTGTCTATGCCGTATTTCTTCATTTCATTCGTGCAAAGCATCTGCTGTTGTTTGCGATAAGAAGCAAAATTCTCCCTCGTCTGTTTGTCGGAAGTGTCCACCCAACGGATTTTATCGGTTTCCGTATCTTTGAATTGCATCAATCCCATGTCCGGAAGCTCGAACTCTCTGCTATCGTTAACGAATATGCAGGAGAAATCGTGCTTACGGGCTACGATATGCAGACTGTCGCCGAATGTTCCGAAGCCATCGCTTATCAAAAAGCATGTCGAACGCTTCTTGACCACGTTATTCAAAAATATCATCGGACAGGAAAAGTCCGTACCGCCGTTTGTACGGTTGAATGAAAGCAACTCACGGATTATTGTCAGTATATGAGACACTCCTTTCTTCGGAGGGATATATTTTTCCACCTTATCGGAAAACAAAATCACCCCGACTTTGTCATTGTTGTGGATTGCGGAAAACGCCAATACCGCTGCAATTTCCGTTATCACCTCCGATTTGAGATTATCTCCCGAACCGAAAAATGTACTTCCGCTGACATCAATCATCAGAACAACGGTGAGTTCCCTCTCTTCCTCAAACACTTTGACGTACGGGTGAGAACTTCTTGCAGTTACATTCCAATCTATGTTCCTGATCTCATCTCCGTAAGAATATTCCCTCACTTCGCTGAATGTCATACCTTTTCCCTTGAACGCGCTATGGTATTGCCCTGCGAAAACGTCCTGAGAAAGCCTTTTGGCTTTGATTTCTATCCTCCTGACCTTTTTAAGTATGTCCTCCGTGTTCATTTCTCAATCAAGGAACATCTATCTTGTTGATTATTTCGGTTGCAATGTCTTCCGATTTGATGTTTTCGGCTTCTGCTTCGTAGGTAAGACCTATTCTATGACGGAGAACGTCCAAGCATACTGCTCTCACATCTTCCGGAATGACGTAACCTCTTCTTCTGATGAAAGCCAATGCCCGTGAAGCCAAAGCAAGGTTGATTGTTGCACGAGGAGAAGCTCCGTAAGCAATAAGAGGCTTTATTTTGTTCAAACCATATTCCTGCGGAAAACGGCTTGCAAAAACTATATCCGTGATATAATTTTCAATCTTGGCATCTATATATACCTCTTTCACCACCTCTCTCGCATGAATGATGTCCTGAGGCTTTATAACAGGTGAGATGGTCTGACTTGTAGGCGATATACGACTTCTCAATATTTCTTTTTCCTCTTCCTTATTAGGATAAGTTATCACAACCTTCATCATAAACCTATCCATCTGAGCTTCCGGCAAAGGATAAGTACCTTCCTGCTCTATGGGGTTTTGAGTTGCCAGCACCAAAAAAGGCTCTTCCAATTTGTAAGTAGTCTCTCCTATTGTTACCTGCCTTTCCTGCATAGCCTCCAACAAAGCCGACTGCACCTTTGCGGGAGCACGGTTGATTTCATCAGCCAACACGAAGTTGGAGAATATAGGACCCTTCTTCACCGAAAAACTTTCCTCCTTTGGAGAATATATCATCGTGCCGAGAATATCCGCAGGCAAAAGGTCGGGAGTAAACTGTATTCTGCTGAATTTGGCATCTATGCACTTGGCAAGGGCTGTTATCGCCTGTGTCTTTGCCAAACCAGGCACACCCTCAAGCAAGATATGCCCGTTTGCCAACAAACCCATAACCAACCTTTCAACCATGGTTTTCTGTCCGACAATCACCTTGGAAATCTCCAAAGAAATCGAATCCACAAAAGCACTTTCCTGCTCGATTTTCTTATTCAACTCTATTATATCCATACTTTCACGATTGCATTTCAATATCGACAAGAAAACGCAGATTAAAAACATTTAGTATCTGCATAGGAAGAAATAATCTCCCACACTATAGCAACAAAAACCGACCCGATTTACAAATGCAATTTTCGATAAGGGGAGGACAATCTTATCCTTAAATTCAAACTAATAAAGTTTCAAATCAGCTTTATTGCTTCTCTAAATTTCAAAACAAGAAAACGGTAAGACCTATTCGATATTTTGACAAGGGCTTGTTCCGTCATGATTTATCGAAGTGCTTTTCGAGGTATGGTTTTCGGGAAATTCATACTGCGGTTTTGCTTTGCATGGTGTCTTTTTTATGGTTGAAAAGAATGTTTCCAAAGGCGAAAGATGAGAAATGAGCAGTCCGAAAAGCGAAATGACTTTTCAAAAATGTGGCAGGACATCAAAGAAAAGTGAAACAATGAAAAAATTGCTCCATAAACAAGAAACACCCTTTCACGATGCCGAATAAGAACGATTTTACTATACTATCCTTAAATCGGATTTGCAATAAATCGAAACAAATTAAAGGTTTGAGATATGAAACAAGCAATACATAAAACTTGAAAGCAAACAAGTAACAAGAGAATGTCGATAAAATGAAAATTCTTTTGTACTTTTGCGGCGTTAAAATAGTAAACATCAAAACACACAAACTATGAAAAGAAGATTTCTTTCCGTTCTCGCTTTGCTAATCGGCATTGCGGGAGCCGTGTTAGGGCAAACACCTGCAACACTACCGTACAGTTGCGATTTCGAAGCAACGGGAGATAATGGTTGGACGCTGAAAAACGGGGCATGTACCAACAAATGGCACGTAGGTACACCCTCTTCACCTACGGGACACAACGGTTCATTGTTCATTTCGAAAGACAACGGGGCAACAGCCGGCTATAATATTGGGGAATACTCCGCTGTAATTGCAGAAAAGCTCTTCCAAACAGGAGAGACAGACTCTCTCGCAATCGGTTTCGACGTTACAATAGATGGAGAGTATGATTATGATTATTTGAAAGTCTTTTGGGTTCCTGCCGATACGAATTTTGAAGGCTCACACAACTCTGTATATTTTGCGGAACGGAATTACAACACAAACGTTATAATGAGTAATGCACCGGCGGGCTCTCGTTATTATATCTACAATACGGAAGGCAGGCGGAAAGTCTGTATCGCCAACGAGCCTAACACTTTGAAAAAACTGGTATTCGTATGGAAAAACGATGGCGGTGGGGGGTATCAACCCGGAGCGATTATAGACAATATCAGCATCGTCGGAGTGAACGGCAGATGTGCAGAGCCGACGGATTTGACCGTAACAAATATATCCCAAACAGGTTTCACCTTGAACTGGAACGGCAATGCATCGAGCTATGAAGTACGTTTGAACGGAGGAACTCCGGAAACAGTCAATGCAACGAGCAAAACATTCACGGGTTTGACCCTTGATGAGTTTTATACTCTTGAAGTACGCAGTCTTTGCGAGGATGAAAATTCCGAATGGGCAAGTCTTGGTTTTACATACCAAGTACCCGTATCTCTTCCCTACACTTGCGACTTCGAGGCAGCCGGCAACAATGGTTGGATACTGAAAAACGGCACATGCGCCAACAAATGGTATGTAGGAACCTTTTCTTCCCCTGCCGGACACAGCAGATCATTGTATATTTCCGGCGATGAGGGCGAAACAGCCGGCTATGACACAATCGGTCGCTCCGTTGTGATTGCGGAGAAAATCTTCCGAACCGGAGAAATGCCTTACCTGTCAATCAAATTCGACCTGACCGTAAAAGGAGAACCTGAATTCGATATGTTGAAAGTCTTCTGGGTTCCTGCGGATACCAACTACGATGCTTCGACAAACAAAGTATATTATGCCGCAAGAGGTTTCGGTGAGAATGTCATCATGAGTAATGCGACCGATACTGCCCACTACTACCTTAGCAGTTTGAATGGCACTCAGGAAATGAAGGTATTCATTCCCAACGAGCCGAACTCATTGAAGAAATTGGTATTCTTATGGACGAATGATGATGATTATGTTTCACAACCGGGGGCTATAATCGACAATATCGAAGTAAGAGAGGTTTCGGCTCCATGCAACGCTCCTACGGATTTGACGGTAAGCAACATCAGTACGACAAGTGCCACTATAAGTTGGTCGGGTACGGCATCGGATTACGAAGTTCGTTTGAACGGAGGCACGACAGAAACGGTAAGCACGACAAGCAAAACATTCACAGGTCTGACAAATGGAACATCTTACTTTATCGAAGTAAGAAGTCTTTGTCAGCAAGAAAATTCTTCCCCATGGGAGAGAATTGAATTTTACACACAACAAACTCCTGTAACACTGCCATACAACTGCGATTTCTCTGCAACGGACAATAACGGCTGGTTGATTAAAAACGGCATTTGTTGGAACAAATGGTTCGTGGGAACACCGGAAGGAGAAGGCAACAGAGCATTGTATCTCTCCGGAGACAATGGAGCAACTGCAAGCACGATTGCAAGCATGGGTGATGTCGTAATAGCTGAAAAGCTTTTCCAAACCGGAACAAGCGAATATATTTCCATAGATTTGGATTTGGAAGCAAGCGTAAATACATCATCCTTTACTGATTACGTGAAGATTTTCTGGGTTCCTGCCGATAGTATTTTCAATACGACGAACGAACTTAGAGATGCTTATGCTTACTACGGTCCTTTCTATGGAGATAATGTCATAATGAGCAACAGCGGAATCGATACCATATATTATACCTACAGTTCGGAAGGAAGACAACAGATGAGCATTACTTTGGAGAACGAGCCGAATACTTTGAAGAAATTGGTATTCCTTTGGTTGGGCGGAATAGATGACAGTGATGAATCTTTCATCATAGACAACATCTCGATCAGAGGCGTGGACGCACCATGTGAAGAACCGACGGATTTAACAGTAAGCAACATCAGCCAAAACGCAGCAACAATAAGCTGGAACGGCAGTGCAAGCGGATATGAACTTCGTTTGAACGGCGACGTTCCGGAAGTCGTAACAGAAACAAGCAAGACATTGAGCGGCTTAACTCCGGGAGAATCGTACTTGCTTGAAGTGAGAGCCGCATGCACCGACAGTCGTTCGCAATGGAAGAGCATAAGATTTTCCACAAGCCGATATGCCGTTTCCATACCTTACTCCTGCGACTTCGAAGCAACAGGCAACAACGGTTGGTCTTTGAAAGATGACGATAATGCCAACGAATGGTATATCGGCACTACGACCGAGTTGATGAGCGGTTCGTTATATATTTCCGGATCAGATGGAGCAAGCATAGAATACGACAGAAACAATCGCTCAATCGCGATAGCGGAAAAGACCTTCCTGACCGGAAGCAGCGATTCTTTGACCATAAGCTTCGATTTGCTCGTCGGAGGTGAAGTCGGTTTCGATTTCTTGAAAGTCTTTTGGACTCCGGCAGATTCGATTTTCGAAGCCGACAGGCAGGCTCACTATGCCGATAGCGAATGGGAGGAAAATGTGATAATAAATAACAGCAGCAATACGCAACACCACTATATGTCCAATATGGACAGCACGGAACACATAAGTGTTAACGTGCCGAATGAACCGAATACTTTGAAAAAATTAGTATTCTTATGGAAAAACGATGGCAGCGACGGCGACCAACCCGGTGCGATAGTGGATAATATTTCCATTACCGAAACAACAACCGGCGGAGCCTCTGCTCCATGCTATCCTCCGGCAGACCTCGCCATTACAAACATAACCGCAACAAGTGCAACGGTAAGTTGGAGCGGACTTTCTTCCACTTACGAAATCAGGTTGAACGGAGGAACGACCGAAACGGTGAACGGAACAAGCAAGACTTTCAGCGGTTTGACCGGCGGCACCGTTTACATGGTCGAATTGAGAACCGTATGCGAAAGCAACAACTCTCCATGGATAAGCACCTCGTTTATAACAAATAATATTGCTCCGGACTTGAATACTCTTGCCGCAACAGACGTTACCGAGACAAGTGCAATATTGCACGGCAGCGTAACTCGCGGCAGTGAGATAATCAGGTCGAGAGGTTTCGAATACAGAAAACAAGGTTCGAGCGAATGGTTGGAGGTCTTTGTTACTTCGGCAGGCGAAAGCATGAGCATGGCGATTTCAAATTTGGAACAGGAGACCGCATACGAGTATCGTGTCTTTGCAGAGACAGATGACGAAGATTATGAGGGACAAACCATGACATTCACCACCTCGCAATCATTGGGATTGACTGAAATCGAAAGCGGATTGTCCGCAATCGTTTATCCTAACCCGGCAAAGGACAGAGCTACATTGAGTTTGAAAGGTTTGAAGGCAAATGCAAGAATAATCGTCAACGATATTCAAGGAAGAATCGTCCTTACCGACAACATAGCCAAAGGAAGCGAGAGCTATGAACTCAAGCTCGACGGCTTTACAAGCGGAGTTTATACCATTGCAATAATAAGCGGAAAAAATAAAACAACGCATAAGTTGATAGTCGAATAAAGCCGTAAGCAGGCAAAGAACGAAGGGAGCCTTACGGCTCCCTTTTTTCTTGTCCGTTCCAAATAAGAGACAAAAAATACCGCCTTTACGGCTATTCGAATACATGCCTCGCCTTGTAATATTTCCGAAAACGCCGGCGGCAAGCTCTCCGCAGGGAATACATAACGAAACAATTCTCAATCCAACCACCGTCCCCTTCTACCCAACCACCCTTCCGGAAAAATAAAACGCCGTTGTAGAAAAATAAAACGCCGAAAGAATTTTTTCAAACGGCGTTTCGTAATTCCATAGTTTCGTAGGGTTTTATTGAGAGACATGACCATTCGTATAAATCCTTGATAGCTCTTTCTATTTCTTGACTTTCAGAAACGGAAATCGCATTTCCGGATAAAATTCTTACCTTTGTAGTTGTTTTCGGCACAAAAGAATAACAGCGACATTCCATTATGCAGTTTGCAAAAGAAAAAAGGATACTCGGAATAGACCCCGGAACGAACATAACGGGTTATTCTGTAATCGAACAAAGGGGAAAGCAGACGGAACTCTTGACAATGAATTGTATAGTCTTGGGAACGAAGACGGAAATGAGTACCAAGATGAAGATATTGTTTGATAAGGTTTCGGCAATTATTGAAGTCTATAAACCGGATATACTTGCCATTGAAGCTCCTTTCTTCGGGAAGAATGTGCAATCCATGTTGAAGCTCGGCAGAGCTCAGGGCTTGTGCATTGCAGCGGCATTTGCTCGTAACGTTCCTTTTATAGAGTATTCTCCTCGTAAAATCAAGCAATCCATAACGGGTAACGGTGCTGCCTCAAAGGAGCAGGTGGCAAATATGTTGCAAAGAATATTTTATTTTGACGAAATTCCCGAACATTTGGATGCCACGGACTCTCTTGCAGTGGCTCTTTGTCATGCTTATCAGAACGACTTGCCTGTTTCGATGTCTGAACCTCAAAAGCCGAAAGGCAAAAGGACGGTTTCTTGGGCTGCTTTCATAAATCAAAATCCCGAAAGGGTGAAATAAACCTGCATTAAGTTGCTTGTCGAAAAGCAAAGTGTTTATTCTCCTTGGCGGAATGAACTATGGGAAAGGACTTTCAAAATTATATTATTTATATCTGCATTCTCGGCTCGCACAATCAAGTCGGCTTGCAGGTAAAAAACCTCCCTTTGTGCAATATTTGCAGTAACGAATTGCAATAAGTCCGCCTCGTCCTTGTTTTCCAAAAGCGGACGTTTGCGATGTGATACTTTATATCTTGTTATAACCGAAAGCGGACTGATGTTCAGGTAAATCGAAAAACCGCTCGCCTTTATTATTTCCATATTCCCATCAAAGCAAGGCAAGCCTCCTCCTGTTGAAATGACAATATTATCCTTTGCAATCAACTCCAGCAGGGCTTCTCTCTCAAAAGAACGGAACACTTTTTCGCCATATTTGGAGAAAATGCCCTCAACGCTTAAGCGATACTTATTTTCAATCCATTTATCCGTATCGACAAATTCGTAATTCAGGTGTTTTGCCAATTTTTTGCCTACGGTACTTTTACCGCTCAGCATATAACCGATAAGAAATATCCGCATAATAAATTCATCGTGCGTAAGCAGCAACGGAAAGGTCGGCAAATTCTCCGTCTTTGTACTTAAACAAAGCTGCCGATGCCACCATGGCTGCGTTATCAGTCGTATAGGAGAACTTAGGTATGAAGACATCGCAAGAATACTTCTTTCCCAACTCTTGCAATCTCTCTCTGAGCAGGGAATTTGCCGAAACGCCTCCTGCAACAGCTATATTCTTTATGCCGGTGTCCTTTATTGCTTTCTCGAACTTGTGCAATAAGGCATCGACAACGGCTTTCTGTACAGAGGCAGCAATATCCGCCATGTTCTCTTCCATATATGCCGGATTTTCTTTGAGTTTGTCTCTAAGAGTATAAAGAATACTTGTCTTCAATCCCGAAAAACTGTAATCGTATGCAGGAATACGGCTGTGGGCAAACTGCAAGATGGGATTTCCTTGCCGAGCCAATCTGTCGATATGAGGTCCTCCCGGATAGGGAAGAGAAAGTATCTTGGCGGCTTTGTCTATGGTTTCGCCTGCTGCATCATCTATGGTTTTGCCTATGACTTCCATTTTACGGGGAGAGTCAAGACGTATTATTTGTGTGTTTCCTCCTGAGACCAAAAGGCAAAGCATTGGAAAGGAAGGTACTTTCGTATCAGGAGTATCCTTGATGAAGTGAGCCAATACATGAGCCTCCAAATGGTTTACCTCTATCATTTTCACTCCCAAGGCTGTGGCGAAACTCTTGGCGAAACTCACCCCAACCAATAGAGAACCCAACAAACCCGGTCCCCGTGTGAACGCCACTGCTTTCAAATCATGTTTATCCACAGCGGCATCTTTTAATGCCTTATCGACCACAGGAATGATATTTGATTGGTGAGCCCGTGAAGCAAGTTCGGGAACGACGCCGCCATACTCCGCATGCACGCTTTGAGAGGCTGTAACGTTGGACAAGACCTTAAATTCGCTGTCCATGACAGCACAAGACGTATCATCGCAAGATGATTCTATGGCGAGAATATAAAACATTGCTATTTCTTTTTTCTTGTTCAATCCTGCGAATTACCTGTTCATGCCCGGGCATTTGGAGGATTTGGTCGATAATTTGGTAGTTATGGTTATTCCGAAGAAGTTATACCAATCTTTTGTCTTGAAATTACCTCTTGCCAATTTGTCAGCATGATATACGCCCTCCATTCCGTCCAACTCATGCGTTCTATCTGCGGCGGCAGCTGCCAACTCGCCTGCCCATTCTGTCAATCGCTCTTGGGAAACGTATGTTTTGCTGATGTCGTCTATATAATCGGTGAAAGTTTTTCTGAATCCCCATTGCAGACCGAGGCATATACGACTGCCTATCGAGAATTTGACACCCAAACCGAAAGGAACCGAAATACCGTATCGCGAATATGCTTTATCATAGCCCTTCATGCCCTGCCCTTCCGTATTGAGGGTTTGCAGTTCCACTGTCTCGAGTTCATTTGTTATCGGATTGACGATATCCGTCTTCGGATTGAAATAAAAACCCGCTATACCCGCAAAGATATAAGGCGTTATACGGTGTTGAAGACTGCCTGTGCGATAATCGAAGAAGTTATATTCGCATACGAAACTCAATTCCCTCAGAGGAGAATAAAAGTTCAGATTACGAGGATTGCCATAATGCTTATCATCTCCCTCCAAAGAAGTGAAATTCAACTCTCCCACAAAAGCCCAACGAGGAGAGAGATTATACCTTGCCAATATTCCCAAACGGAAATTGGTATTGTAGAAATCAAAACTTTGTTCAAACTGATTCCATTGAGCATTATTCTCATTGGAATTAAAAGAAGAATTTATGTCTCCCACATAATTGGAACCACCGAGAGTGATTCCGAATTCCCAATTATAGAGCTGAGCTTTGGAAATGCCACATGAAAGCAATGCAAACAAAAGCACAAGTGTTCTTTTCATATTCTGACGTTTTAATCTGTGCAAAAGTACGAAAAAATCTACTTTCCCCATTTGTCGAAGTCCATTACTTCGAGGTCTTTTGCCTTTCCCGCTTCAAGAGTCAGGCGAACAAGTGTGGCTTTTTGGTGAATACCCTGCCTGCCGCAAGCTCCCGGGTTAATAAGTAGGAAATCCATATCCTCATCATACATAACCCGCAAGATATGAGAATGTCCGCAGCAAAAAATATCGCATTTTGCCTCTTTCAATTCCTCTTTAATGCAACGATCATAGTGCTTAGGATAGCCGCCTATGTGAGTTATCATTATCTTCACCCCCTCCACTTCTATATTTTGCACTCTTTTCACATCGTCCAAGCCGTAACGATCATCGCAATTCCCATAAACCGCAACAACAGGCTTGAACAAACGCAATTCGTCCAAGACATCGCCGCTGCCTATATCGCCGCAATGAATTATAAGGTCAACATCCTTGAAAAAATCATAAACCTGTCGTGGCACAATGCCGTGCGTATCGCTCATGATACCTATCCTCTTCATTTTCTTCTCCTTTCGTTCTAAATA
>URCX01000011.1 GCA_900546465.1 uncultured Bacteroidota bacterium
ACTCAATGCCATTGATTTCCTCAGTTTTCCAACCTCTGAGAGCAAAGATGTCATTCAATGCAGTAACTGTACAATGTGGAATGTATATATATCGATTGCTTCCTTCGTCCGGATATGTAAAGTGGAATTTCTTTTTCTTGGACAAGAACAGGTGAAAGTCAATTTCGGAGTGTAGAGAAAACCGAATATGCGTCATGTTTTCTCGCTTTGGAGGGGCTTGTGTGGGATTTTAATGGGCTGACATTTCGTGGGATAGAAATTTCTTCTCATTTTTATGCGGAAAAGATTTGGTATGTCAGAGAAAAAATGTAATTTTGCAATCCCAATTCACACGTAACCGTTAGGGTTGAATGGAATTGGAGAGATGGGTGAGTGGCTGAAACCAACAGTTTGCTAAACTGTCGTACTCGAATAAGGGTACCGGGGGTTCGAATCCCCCTCTCTCCGCAGTTTTTCCGAAGCGGGTGGTTTGGGAAAGGTAAGACGGGGTATAGCGTAGTCCGGTTATCGCGCCACATTTGGGATGTGGAGGCCGCAGGTTCGAATCCTGCTACCCCGACAAAAGAACCATGGGACTGGTTCTTTTTTTTAAGGGGTCTAGTAGCTCAGCTGGATAGAGCAACTGCCTTCTAAGCAGTAGGTCCCAGGTTCGAATCCTGGCTAGATCACGACATAGTGAGTTAATTGTGAAAAAACGACGACTTGTTGAAAGTCGTCGTTTTTGTTTTTGGAGTATAAGCTCAGCCGGATAGTGTCAAAATCATTTCATATAACCATATGAATAAGTCAACGGCGGATTATTCCTATCCGCTAAACTTTTTTGCTTCTGCAACAAATGCAAAAGAAGAAATGATGAGTTGAGCCAATGATTTTTCTTTCTTCCCCGTGAGCAGCAACCCAAAGATGAGTAAGATGCAAATCTGCATGAAGCACGCTTTTGTATGCTTAACAGCTGCCTACTGTTCAATATAAGATTTACGCCCTTGCAATTCATACTACTTTTATCTCTCGTCTTCAAAGTCGAAATAATCAATATAAGTTCTTTTCCTCTGTTATCTTAGCCCTTTTGCTCCATCAAATCGTATATAAGTCAGATGTCTTTTTTTTGTCTTGATGTTTTTGTTCGAAGAAAAGTTTTTTTCCGCTTGAATGCTTAGAGGAAAAAATGATGACCTCAAAATAGGTGAGAGGCTTATCAGGCGTATGAATGATAAGATGCCTTTTTCTAAGGTTTTCCGTATGGCTTTTGACGAGACAAAATGCTTGCCGGTATGTTATTTTGCTGCTGCGTATCCGGAAAATAGGGAATGAAAGTGAAGCGAAAAATGAGTTTTTCGCTTGCCCTACCGAAATTATTTGCTATATTTGCGGCTCAAAATACAGTGATATGAGAAAGGTATTTTTCTTTTGCATAATGTCGATATTTCTCGGACTGGGTTGTTTTGCGAATGAGGAGAAGAAGCAATTCGATGCCGGAGAGCTAATCATGGAACACATATCGGATTCTTATGAGTGGCATATTCTTACATGGAAATCTACACATGTTTCCATTCCTTTACCGGTTATTTTGTTCAAGGACGGTAACCTTGATGTTTTCATGTCATCAAAGTTTAATCACGGTCATGATGCTTACCGCGGCTACAGAATTGCAAATAAGGAAGATGGTGAAGATGTATCGGGAAAGATAATTTGCGTAGATGAAAAAGGTGTTTATACGGGTGAAAAGCCTTATGATTTTTCTATAACCAAGAATGTGTTCTCTATTTTTATAGTTGCGGGATTTATTCTCTTTCTTGTATTCAAGGGTGTATCTATTGCGAAGAAACGTCAAGGCAAGGAGCCGAAAGGGATTCAGACTTTGGTTGAATTTTTCGTGATTTATATAAGAGACGATATTGCAATCCCATCGATTGGAAAGGAAAAATACAGAAAGTACTTGCCGTATTTGTTGACTGTTTTCTTATTTATTTTCTTTTCCAACCTTATGGGCTTGTTGCCTTGCTTTCCGGGAGGTGCCAATGTAACGGGAAATATTGCGGTAACGCTTTGTTTGGCGATATTTACCTTTGTGATAACGAACGTAAGCGGCAATAAACAATATTGGAAGCACATGGTGAATATGCCGGGAGTGCCTTGGTGGCTTAAATTCCCGCTTCCGATAATGCCGATAGTGGAGATTTTGGGAATGTTTACCAAGCCATTCTCTTTGACGGTGCGATTGTTTGCAAATATCACCGCAGGACACGTCATTATCTTGAGTTTCATGTGCATCATTTTCATCTTCGGACAACAAAGTACTGCCTTGGGATACGGAACGTCCATAGTACCTTTGTTTTTCAGTTTATTCATGACTCTTTTGGAGATATTGGTGGCATATATCCAAGCATACGTTTTCACTCTTTTGTCTGCAATCTACATAGGAATGGCAACGGAAGAAGAACATGCTTAAAGATGATTTGATAAGGAAGTTAGACGAATTTATTCGCAAGTTCTACAAAAATTTGCTGCTAAAAGGATTATTGTATTCGGTAATCCTTTTAGTCGTTTTTTACCTCTTGTTGAGTCTTTTGGAGTATGTGGGGTATAACAGTACTACGGTAAGGACGGTATTGTTTTATCTTTATTTGTCGTTTGCCCTGATTATTGTCTGCCTTTTTATCATTCGCCCTGCGGTAAAGATGTTTCGCATAGGCAAAAGGCTTAGTTATTATGATGCAGCAAAAATCATAGGAGAGCATTTCCCCGAAGTATCGGATAAACTTCTTAATTTACTTCAACTGAAAGAACTTTCCCAAAAGGAGGATTCGGCTTTGTTGTTGGCAAGCATAGAACAAAAAACACGGCAGCTTTCTCCCATTCCTTTCTATAAGGCGATAGACAAAAGCAAGTTGAAAAGTGCCGGCATAATTGCCTGTTGCGTAATAGGAGTTCTGCTTTTGACGGCTTTGATATTTCCGAGTTTTTTGAAGGATACAACATTCCGATATGTCAATCACTCCACTTATTTCGAGAAGCCTGCTCCTTTTGAGTTTGTTTTGCAGAATAAATCGCTTAGGGTGCTGCAACAGGAGGATTTGATGGTAAAGGTAAAGATTTCCGGTAAAGTCTTGCCGGAAGAAAGTAACATAACAGTCAACGGACATACTTTCCGAATGCGAAAAGAGAGCAAAACGGTCTTCTCTTATCTGATAAAACATATAAATTCCGATACGGAGTTTTCCTTTTCAGCGGCAGATGTGGAGAGCCGTCCTTATGTGATAAGGGTAAAACCCAAACCGGTTTTAGCCTCCATAGAAGCTGAAATTATATATCCCTCATATACCGGCATGAAAGCAGAGACTCTTTCGGGGGTAAACCGCATCAGCCTGCCGAAAGGTTCGAAAATCATCTGCAAAATGCAAACGAGAGATACCAAGAGCCTTCTTATAAGTTGCAATGACCGACAGACAAAACTTATTCCGAATGAGAAAGGATTTGCGGAGTATGCCATGAATGCGATGTCGGATATGAATGTTATGGTGAGGACATCTAACGAATACACAGATTATTCCGACTCTGTGGCATTGCAAATCCTCACCATTGAAGATATGTATCCACAGATTGCAGTCATAGAGCAGAAAGACAGCATACTGCCTGAAAGAATATTATTCCGAGGTCAGATAAAGGACGATTACGGTTTCAATAAATTGGAATTTTGTGTTGTAAAGCATTCAAAGGGGAAGGACGATATCGTCTATAAACAAAGTTTGGAAGTATCAAAGACAGAAAATGTCCAAGAGTTCTATCACTATTACAATATAGCTCAAGCAGCTCTTGCAAACGGAGAAAGCATGGAATATTTCTTCCAAGTATGGGACAATGATGCAGTAAACGGAAGTAAAAGTGCCAAAAGCAGAATATTTACCTTGAAATTGCTTTCCGAAGAAGAGTTGGAAGAAAGGAGAGAACAAAATTCCGAAGACTTGAAGGCTGAATCCGAAAATATTTTATCCTCAATCAAAGAATTGCAAAAGCAAATTGAGGAAATGAACCGCAAGTTGATTGAGAAGAAAGAGTTGTCTTGGCAAGATAAAAAGCAGTTGGAAGAATTTGCAAAGATGCAAGAAAAACTGAAAGATAAGGTGCAGGAGATTAGGAACAAACTCCGAGAGAACAATATGCTTGACGAGAAGTTATCAAAGCTGCAAGAGAACAATATATTGGAGAAGCAAAAGGAGTTGGAGGCTTTGATGGATAAGGTTTTGAATGAGGATATGAAAGAAATGATGGAGCAAATTCGCAAATTGGCGAACGAGCAGGTGGATAAGCAGAAACTCAATGAGGCTTTGAATAACATAAAACAGAACAACAGGGATATAGAGAAGCAGCTTGATAGAAATATAGAGATGTATAAGCATTTGGAGGTTGAGAAAAAGACCGACGAACTTATAGAGAAGTTGAAAGAATTATCCGAAAAGCAAAAAGGACTTTCCGAAAAGGTGAAACATGAGAGCAAAGAGGAGGTTTCAAAGCAACAGAACGAATTGCAGAACGAATTTCAGCGGCAGCAGGAAAAATTGGAGAATATTCGAAAGGAAATGCGTTCCATGAATGAGGAGAAAAACCTGAAAAGAAATCCCGAAAGAGAGAATGCTATAAAGGAACAACAGCAAAAGGCAAGAGAAAACATAGACCAAGGTCGCAAGAAAGCGGCAGAAGGGAATATGCAGCAGGCAGCACAAAAGATGCAGGAAATGGCAGAGGACTTGGAACAGCAGCAGGACGAGAATGAGGAAGAGCAACTTGCAGAGGATATAGAACAAGTGCGAGCCATGTTGAAGAACCTTGTCCGTCTGTCCATGCAGGAAGAGGAGTTGATTGCGAAGACAAAGACGACAAAGGTGTCTGATGCGGAGTATCAGAAGATTATTCGCAAACAATACGTCATCAAGGAAGATATGAAGATGATAAATGACAGTCTCTTTGCCATGAGCAAGCGGCAACCGCAGGTCGGAAACATGATAAATCAGGAATTGACTAAAATCAATAATCATTTGGAGAAATCCATAGAGACTATAGTTCGTTACAATCAGGCACATTATGCCAATTACAGGAATACTTCGGCAGCTTCCTCGCAGCAATACGCTATGACTTCTATGAATAATCTTGCTCTTATGCTTTCCGAATCCATTGAAAACATGAAGCAACAACAAAATCAAAAGAATAAAGCAAAGGGCAAACCGAATAAACAGTGCAAGAACCCTTCCCAAAGCAATAAACCTTCATCAAAACAAAGCATGAAAGAACTTCAGGAAGCTCTGAACAAAGAATTGGAACGTCTGCAAAAAGAATTGGAAAAACAACAAAACAATGGTAAACAAAAAATCGGTGAAGGTGCAAAACTGAACGAAGAACTTGCGAAAGCGGCTGCACAACAAGAGATGATAAGAGAGATGGTAAGAAAAGCAGCCGAGGAAGCAAAACGAAACAGCGGCAAACCTGACAGAAAAATGGAAGAATTACAACGGCAAATGGAACAAACGGAAAAAGATATCGTAAACAAGACCATAAGCCGTCAGACCATAAATCGTCAGGCGAAGATATTAACCCGAATGTTAGAGTCGGAGAAAGCAGAAAAAACGAAGGGCAAAGATTTTGAAAGAAAGTCCGAGACTGCAAAAGACATGGAAAACGAAGCTGCAGACTTTCCGGAATTCAAGAAGTTGAAGGAAAGGGAAACGGAATTGTTCAAACAGGTGCCTCCGATTTATTCTCCGTTCTACAAGAAGAAGGTTAACGACTATTTCTATGGCAACGACGGTCGGAATAAACAGTGATGTAAAAAGAAATGAGGAACGACATGTTCGAGAAAAGGTTGAGAATAAAGCAATCAGACGATTTGACCGACTTATTGGAAGAAATATGCCACGATAATAATATAGGTAATTATTTCGGTACGATATCCGTTGCAATCGGTCAGGCATTGGAAATGATATTGAATAGTAAGGGCAAAGCAGAATGGGCAGAGGTGAAGTTTTCTTTTGTCAAATGCGTAGGTGGAGTTATCTTCAAAATGGAATGTCCTGACGAAGTATTCAAAGAATTGGCAAATGCAGATGAAACGCTTGCCACCATTGCCGATGTGGAGGCTTACATAATAAATGCTCTTGCAGATAAAGTAGCCATATTGAACAAAGGAAAAGGCATTGAGCTGCAATTCCTTATCGGAGGTGTCGAGCCTGAATTGCTTTCTTCCCGATTGGAGAAAATACAAAGCTATTTTGAAAACAAAATTCTGCATCATACAATAGAATAATGGCAATTCAATTTTCAATAGAGACCAAATATTCTCTCAAAAATCGCATGTTGTTAAAGCGATGGGTGAAAGCCGTGCTTGAAAACAAGGGGAAGAAACTTGGAAACCTTTATTTCATATTATGCGATGACGATTTCCTCTTGAAAATAAATCGTCAATTTCTCAAACACGACTATTATACCGACATCATTACCTTTGACTATACCGAGGACGGTATCATAGCAGGAGACCTTTTCATAAGTATTGACAGGGTGAGGGATAATGCAACAGCTTTGCAGGTGTCAGAACATGAGGAGTTGATGCGGGTGATGATACATGGCGTATTGCATTTACTCGGCTTAAAAGATAAAAGCGATGAAGAGGCAAAGCAAATGAGAAAAGCCGAAGAGGAATGCCTTGAATTGCTGAAAGAGATGAGTAAACAAGACTGAAAATGTTTATGAATTACGATATAATAGTGGTAGGAGCCGGACACGCAGGTTGTGAGGCTGCTTACTCGGCTGCAATCTTAGGTTCCAAAGTTCTTTTGATAACTCAAAACCTTAATAACATCGCTCAACTTTCCTGCAATCCCGCAATGGGAGGTGTAGCCAAAGGGCAAATCGTGCGTGAGATAGATGCCTTGGGCGGGTTCTCAGGTGTAATTACCGATAGAAACACTTTGCAATTTCGCATGCTTAACCGTAGCAAAGGTTGTGCAATGTGGAGTCCCAGAGCTCAGGTAGATAATGTAACTTTCGGTTTTTCATGGAGACAAACTCTTGAAAACAATGAAAACATAAGTCTTTGGCAAGATGAGGTTGTGGATTTGCTAATCCGTAATCACAGGGTGGAAGGCGTGAAAACCATTTTGGGATTGGAATTTCATGCCAAGGCGATTATCCTTACCAACGGTACTTTCCTTAACGGAAGAATACATATAGGAGAAGTCAATTTTGAGGGAGGCAGGATAGGCGAGCAGGCTTCAAAAGGCTTATCGGACAAGATGAGAGACGAGGGCTTTGAAACCGATAAATTAAAGACAGGAACCCCTATGCGGGTCGATGGTCGCAGCATAGATTTTTCCGTAATGCAGGAACAAAAAGGCGATGATGAGCCTGCACAATTTTCTTTTCTTTATGAAAGACCGCAACCGCTTACCCAACACAGTTGCTTCCTTACTTATACCAATCCCAAGGTACATGACATTCTCCGCAAAGGATTTGCATTCTCTCCCATGTTTGCAGGCAGGATACAGGGCAAAGGTCCACGTTACTGTCCTTCAATAGAAGATAAAATAGAGAGGTTCTCCGATAAAGACAGACATCAACTCTTCATAGAACCGGAATCACGATATACAGGACTTTATTATGTCAACGGCTTTTCCTCTTCTCTGCCTTTGGAGATACAATACGAAGCCTTGCACAACATACCCGGCTTTGAGAAAGCAGTTATTCAAAAGCCCGGCTACGCAATCGAATATGACTACTTCCCGCCTACTCAACTGCAATGCACACTCGAAACCAAGCATGTTGCCAATCTTTATTTTGCGGGACAAATAAACGGTACTACGGGTTATGAAGAAGCTGCTTCGCAAGGTTTGATGGCGGGCATAAATGCTCATCTCAAAATTCATGATAAGGAACCTTTCATTTTGAAGCGTTCCGAAGCTTACATAGGCGTATTGATTGATGACTTGATTACAAAAGGTATAGATGAACCATACAGAATGTTTACTTCCCGAGCCGAATATCGCATACTTCTCCGTCAGGACGATGCCGATCGCCGCCTGACCCCGCTTTCCTTCGCAATAGGCTTGGCAAGCGAGGAAAGAATGAGGAAAACCCAACGCAAACAAGCGGAGATAAAGGAACTTGTTCTTTATTTGAAATCAGCCTCCGTTCAACCGGAACAAGTGAATCCTGTTCTTGAAAGTTTGAATACTCCCGAAATAGCACGAAAAACGCGTTTGGAACAATTACTTCTCCGTCCGCAAGTCGGATTGCAACAATTAGGCAAATGTGTTCCCGAACTTGAAGCACAAATTGCCAAAGCCGACCAAGATATACGCACCGAAGTAAGCGAAAGTGCGGAGATATTCGTCAAATATGAGAGTTATATACTTAAAGAACAAGAAATCGTCAACCGTCTCAGCAAATACGAAGACTTCAAGATACGCAGCGACTTCGATTACGCCCAAATCAAAGCCCTCTCTTTTGAAGCACGTGAGAAGTTGAACAAGATAAGACCGCAAACCATAGGACAAGCAAGCCGTATAAGCGGAGTATCACCTGCAGATGTATCTGTATTGATAATCTATCTTGCGAGATAAATTGTACATAGGGTTTTCCATGAGTTTTGAAAACCCTATGATGCTTTGTCCTACCAATTAAAGAAAAAGAGCAGCGTTCCTACTGCTATCACAATCCAAAGCAATATTCCCAAAAGGAAAGACTTAAGCCCTGCTCGTTTCAAGTCTTCAAAAGAGAAGCCGCAACCTATCAAAAACAAAGCCACAACCATTCCTCTCCGACCTAAAAAAGCCAACTGTTCATACACTGCCTGTCCCTGAGGCAAGAATGCTGCAATCAAAATCGCCAATACAAAATAAAGAATAAACCATGGGATTTTTACCTTGCCTTTGACGGCATTATTCCTTCTGTTCAGCCACAGCACAAGAAAGGATAAAGGAATAATCCAAAGCGTTCTCGCCAATTTGACTGCCACCGCTGTTTGCAATGCTTCGTTTCCGTATGCAGCACCTGCACCGACAACGGAAGAGGTATCGTGAATTGCAATAGCTGCCCAATATCCGAAATTCGTCTCCTCCATATTCAGGGCATGTCCCAAAGGAGGAAAAATGAATAAAGCAATGGCATTGAGAACAAAGACCACAGTCAACGCAAACGAAATTTGATTATCTTTTGCATTTATTATCGGAGATACTGCCGCAATGGCACTTCCGCCGCAAATAGCAGTACCGGAACTTATCAACATGGCAGTATTCCTGTCCACCTTGAGCCATTTGCCTAATAACATGCCGAACAAAAAGACCAACAGCACCGAACAAGCTGTCAATAATATGCCTTTTGACGATACTTCGATAACCTGTTGCAGACTCATGCCAAAACCCATCAAAACAACGCTATATTGTAGTAAAGGCGAAGAATAACGCTTAAATTCAAAAGGTTTTTCTATCTTCAAAAACGCAAATAAGATTCCGCAAAACAACGCCATCGGAGCCGTAATGTATGACATCATACACAGCAGAGGAACCAGCAAATAAAGAAACGATAATTTCTTTCTCATGATATACATTTCAATTCATTGATTTGAGCGGCAAAATTACTGAGATTTTTTATCACATCTGTAATTGTCGCAAACTTTCTCTATCATCTTTCATCTTTACAGAGGGTGAAGACGCTTTCTCAAAAGCAAGCCTCGAATTGTCAAACAAAGAATGTTATGGTGCATTCTTTGTCTTTTTACCCAATCTTCAAATAACTACTTATTTCGACTGAAAACGGATGTTGAAATGTTAAAAGTGCAGTTGCATAGTTTTTTTCTCTTGCGGCTTGAAATGGGAGAAAATGGCGGAAAAACTCCGAAATAAAAGGAAATTCCTTTTAGAAAATACCCCCCCCCAATCAATAATTAAAAAGTACATAATTAGAAGGCCTCTTGAAATGTTAATTACGGTATTTTTGATGTGTCAGTATTTGCAGGGTATGAAGAAAATATGTACTTTTGCCTTGTCTTGTGGTGGAAAATGTATTTGAACTGGTTTTGTGGGTAAACTCGGAGGCTAAAACTAATTATATATTTTCATAATTGTTTGAGGACTGCGGAAAGTAAAATATTCTGTGGTCCTTTTTGTATTGTATCGGGTTGGCTTATTCAGAGGTGTGGAAGAAGTCATCTGTAAAGTTTATCAGGTAAAGTTGTTTTCTTGCACGGGTTACGGCGGTGTAGAGCCAGCGGAGGTAGTCAGGGGTGAGTTGATCCGAGTTAAAGGGACTTTGTTGTATAAAGACGCTGTGCCAGTCGCCGCCTTGGGCTTTATGACAGGTGAGAGCGTTGGAAAATTTAACTTGCAGGGCGTTGTAGTATTTGTCTTGTTTTATGTTGTGTTGTATGATGGCCTTGTTTCGGGTGTTTTGACTGTAATGAACGTATAGTTGGTTGTAGAGTTGTTGCTGTTTGTCGGAAGATAGGGAGGCTTGGTTGTCGAAGAGGGTGTCCAAGATGATGGTGAGTTCGAGTTCTTCCTGTTCGGGATAGTCAATAAATTTTACGGCTATGTCGGCGAAATTGAACCCGTAGGCTTCTTCATATCGATAGATTTGGGTTATTTGAAGCATGTCTCCGTTGGCGATGAAGTCGGTATTAGAGCTTTGGCTTGTCCAATAGTAATTGTTTTTGACCGACATTAGGGTTTCTCCTATATCTATGCGGTTTTCTTTTTCGAGTATGCGGTTGCGAATGTATTGGTTTATCATATTGGCAAGGCGGTTGGTACGGGTGATGATGACGACTTCGTTGACGCCGTGGAGGCGATATTCGTTCATGAGGGTTTCTTCCATATCGTAGGTGTCGAGTTTCTTGATGTCGGGGTGGTTTTTAATTTTGAATAGAGGGAGTTTTATGCGATTATGGGCTAATGCCCAGCGTATATTGGAGGCGTTTTTGAGTATGCCTGAGGTGAGGACTTGGCGGACGACTTGAGTGAGTTGGTAGTAGGTAACGTTATGATGGAGGACTGTTTCTATGTATTGTGGGTTAAGAGCCGGAGAGTAGGGGGAGCCAATGGGTGGAAGTTGTGCAGTGTCTCCGATGAAAATGAGTTTGTTATTTATATTGTGCGTTGTATAGTTTATGAGATCCCGTAATAGATTGTTACCTGAGAAGAGTGTTTCGTTTTCACCTATCATGGAGGCTTCATCTATTATATATATTGTATTGAGGCTTTTGTTTTGTTTGAGTTTGAGAGAGTTTGTGCCATCTGCCTCGTTGGTGGTGTAGTAGATGTGTTTGTGAATTGTGGCGGCAGGTCGTTTGGAGTATTTGCCGAGTATCTTGGCGGCTCGTCCTGTTGGGGCAAGGAGTATGGTTGTGAGATTATAGAGGGGAAGAGTTTGTACAAGTGCGGAGATGAGACTGGTTTTACCTGTGCCGGCATATCCGTTTATGATGAATATTTGAGTGTCAGGAGTGTGGAAAAGAAAGTTTGAGAGACGTTTGGCAAGTTCCTTTTGATCTTCGGTCAGGGTATGTTGCAGCTTGTTTTCGATTTGTTGAAGGAACATGGCTCCTTGTGGTTTAGTTTATGGTTTCTATTTTGGGTTGTAAGGCTTGACTTACCTTGGTTTTGGTTTTGCCGTCCTTGTCGCAATAGATAAAAACGGCTTGGTATTGAGGGTGCTTTGCAATGAATTGTTCGGCTTTTTCCATGCCCATTACCATGAAAGCTGTTGCAAGGGCATCGGCTTCGGTAGAGGTAGAGGCTACGACGGAGACGCTGAGTAGGGAGTGCTTGACGGGTTTGCCGGTGTGCGGGTTGATGGTATGGGTGTATTTTATGCCGTTTTCGATGGTGTATTTACGGTAGTTGCCACTGGTAACCACCGATTGATTTTCGAGTTTGATGAGGGTGTTGTATTGTCTTGGGGCGTTAAGGCTGTCGCAGGGCTGTTCTATGGCAACTCTCCATTGTTGTCCGTCAGGTTTTTTGCTGCTTGCATAGACTTCTCCACCAACGTCAACAATATGTGAGTTGATGTTGTGGTCGTTGAGGTATCGGCTTATGCAATCGGTGGTGTACCCTTGTGCGATGGCATTGAAATCTAATTGGGTTTGGGGGTGTTGCTTTCCCAATATTCCGTTTTTGATTTGTACTTTTTTGTAGCCGATGTATTGTAGGAGCGAGTCTGTTTGTCTGTCTGTCGGTTTATTGCCTTTTTCGTTTGCAAAGCCGTATGCTTTTATCAGAGGAGCAACGGTGATGTCGAAGTCGCCGTCTGTCAGTTCGGAGAAAGCCATGGCGGCATTGAAATTGTCAATAAAGATCTGGTTTAGAGAGGTTTCTTTGTTGGCGTTTATTTTGTTTAGTATAGAGTTGGGGTTCCAGAGGGAGAGAGTCTCATCTATAGCTTTGAAAATACTGTCAATACCGTGTTGTATGTCCGCTTGGGTCAGCATGTGCTTTAGGATTGCGATTTCATCGTTGAAGTGGTAATAGACTATGTGATAGTATGTGCCTTGCACTCTTCCGTTAAGGGTGAATTTTTGAAGTTTGGCTTCTGGTTTGCTGCAAGAGACAAACAGAATTATAGTTGTGAAGAGTAAGAATATGGGTTTTGCAAGTGGTTTATTCATGGATTTTATATTTGAATGATTTCGCAAAGATAGCAAGTTGGCAGATAAGAGAAGGAAATTTATTTCTATGTTTATGACAATGACTTGATAACCAAAGGAAAAATTTGTGGCAAAGGGTGAAACTTTTCTGCCATTAAGGCGTATTATTTAGTGTTAGAATGGGAAATTTGGGGATAAAAAGGGAAAAAGTTTTCAACAAATGGTTTTTTGTGGGAGAAAAGTAGTAGCTTTGTAATCTGAAAATAAGTAGTTCGTCATGTCATTGATTGTTGGTGTTGAGTTTTGCAAGATGGATTCAAACGGTAGGTTTAAGTTGCCTGTCGCTTTGAAGAAGCAAATCGTAGTTGGCGATGACGTGAGATTTGTTATAAGAAAAAGTATATATAATTCATGCTTGGAACTTTTTACCTATTCCGATTTCCAGAAGGAAGTTGAGAGACTTCAAGCTAATCTTAATCCTTACAATCCTAAAGCCAAGCGGTTATATAGGCGATTGATGCAAGCTAATGTAATAGAGCTTGATGGTAATGATCGTATTCTTATCCCGATGGAACAACGGACTACGACTGATATTGATAAAGATATTGTTGTTGTGGCTTCCGGAAAATATATGGAGATTTGGGATGCCAAGACGTATAACGAAATCGATAATGACAACTTCGATTATGTTGCTTCTGCAGAGGAGTTGTTGAGCGATGTCGTTAAGGCGGATAAGGATTTAAGAGAAAATGTCGGAGAATAGCTATCATATACCTGTAATGTTGAAAGAATGTATTGAGGGCTTGAATATAAAGCCTGACGGTACGTATGTCGATGTTACTTTTGGCGGTGGAGGGCATTCGAGGGCGATAATGGAAAGACTTTCGACAGACGGACGTTTATTTGCTTTTGATCAAGATCCTGATGCAGCACAGAATGCAATCAATGATGAAAGATTTTGCCTGATTGGAGAGAATTTCGACAAATTTGAAGAGAGTTTGCGGTTGTATAGGGCAACGAGGATAGATGGAGTGATAGCTGATTTAGGTGTTTCCTCGCATCAGTTGGATTGTCCTGAAAGAGGCTTCAGTACACGTTTTGAAGGAGTATTGGATTTGAGAATGAATAACAATGGCGGGTTTACGGCGGCTGATGTAGTGAACTCTTATTCGTTGGAGGAACTTTGCAGAGTTTTCAGAGAATATGGAGAGTTAGTTAATGCTTATAATGTTGCGAAAGTTTTGATTGCTAAGCAAGAAGAGGGAATATTTTCGACTTCTGATCTGATGTCTGCTTTGATGAAATGTGCTCCGAGGGGAAAAGAGAATAAATTTTTTGCAAAGGTTTTTCAGGCTTTGAGAATAGAGGTGAATCGTGAGATGGATTGCTTGAAAAAAATGCTGGAACAATGTGGCAGACTTATGGTGCCGGGTGCAAGGTTGGTTGTGATGAGCTATCATTCTTTGGAGGATAGAATTGTGAAGAATTATATGAAGACGGGTAATTGCGAAGGAAAGGTGGAGAAGGATTTCTATGGTAATGTAATTGCCGAATTTGAGCAGATAAGTCGTAAGCCGATTGTGGCAACAGATGAGGAGGTAGAAAGAAATCCGAGATCAAGGAGTGCAAAGTTGAGAATTGCTCAAAAGAAAGGGATATGAAAATAGGCATTAAAAGGTTTATACAGGGTGATTTATTATTGGGACGTTGGCTCGTATCCAATATACGATTGGTATTGCTGATAGTTGTACTTATTCTTATATATATAACCAACAGATATAATATTGAGGGAACGGTGAAGAGGATAAATGCTTGTTCGAAGGAGATAGAGCAATTACATCAGAGGCATACAAAAATCAAGACTACTTATCAGAATTCGTCAATGATGTTGGTCTTGGCAAAGAAACTTGAACCTATTGGAATAGGTGTATCGAAAGAACCGATAAAAGAGGTGATATTCATATCCGGTAAAGAAGAAGAGAATGAGTAATGATAATAGACATATAGTGGTTAGAATGTCAATAGTATATTTGCTATTGGCGGTTGTGTTTATTGTCATTTTAGGAAGAATTATCTATTTGAAAACGGGAGAACGAAAGGAGTTTTGGACTAAGCAGGAGCAGAAAAGAATTATAAAGGAAAGAGTTGTCAGTGCAAAGAGAGGAAATATTTATGCCATGGATCCAGATAACGGAGAATATCTTTTGTTGGCAACAACGGAGCCGCAGTATGATGTGTTTATTGATTTGGGAAAGAGTTTGGAGTTTGATAAGGAGAGCAGGCATAAGATAAAGCAATGGGTTGTATCGCAAGAGGAGTTTGATAAGAACTTGAATGCTTTATGTGATAGTTTGGCAAAGGTGTTTCAGGTGAGCAGAAATTCTAAGAGTGCTTTGGAATATAGAAAATATTTTGTCAAGGCAAGAAAGGCTGAACGCAGATATGTTACAGTGAGACGAAAAGTCTCTGAAAAGGAGTTGGAACGCATGAAGCGTTTTCCTTTAATCGGGTATCAGAGATTTAAAAGAAAGAAGCCGACAGGTAAATATGATTTTGTCGGAGCTGTTCATGTGGAGAAAGGTTCCAAGAGGGTTTACCCTTATTACCCTATGTCAAGGAGAACGATAGGTATCAATGTTACGGATAACGGTTGTGATACGTGTTACAATGGTATAGATGGAGCTTTCACGCAGTATTTGTCGGGTGTGCATGGAAAAAGGTTGGAGATAAAAATCAACCCGAATGAATGGGTTCCCGTGAATACCGATGAAAAGATAAAGACCATAGACGGTATGGACGTTGTAACCACATTGGATGTGAGTTTGCAGGAGTTGGCAGAAAATTCTCTACGCAGTTGTCTCGATAGCAGTGAGGCTGAAAGTGGTTGTGTGGTTCTTATGGAGGTTGAAACAGGATATATAAAGGCTATTTCCAATCTGTCATTGAATAAGAACGGAGAGTATGTCGAATCGGATAATATTGCCATATCGAATTCTTTCGAGCCGGGTTCAACATTCAAGATAGTTACTGCCATGATGTTATTGGATAGAGGTTTGGCAGATACTTCCGATTTGGTTCCGACAGGTGTGAAGAATTTCCCTGGAAACGAAAAACCGATAAGAGATGTCGGAGGAACGAACCATGGCTTGGTTTCTTTTGCAAGAGCTTTGGAAATGTCCTCGAATGTAGGTATAAGCCAGCTTGTTTACAATATATACAACAAGAAAAGGGCGGATTTCAGTAAGGACTTGAAAGAGTACTTTGCTTTCGAACCTCTCGGATTGAATATAAAAGTGCATGAGCCTAAGCCGAAAATAGGTTCTTCGGAAAATCCTACAGACCTTTTGCGAATGAGTTTCGGCTATGTTTCGAGAATGACCCCTTTGCAGATATTGACTTTTTACAATGCCATTGCGAATAAGGGTGTGATGGTGAAGCCTCAGTTCGTTCAATCGGTTGTGAAAGATGGAAAAGAGGTTGAAAGATTCGCTCCCATAATTATGTCGGAGGCAATCTGCAAAAGAGAAACGATAGATAAGTTGCATAATGTTTTGAAAGGTGTTGTGCAGAATGGAACTGGCAGAAGATTGAAGACGGCATCGTATGGCATTGCAGGAAAGTCAGGAACGGCAGAAATAGGTTACGATAAAAAACATGCAGGTATTCAACACAGAGCTTCGTTTGTAGGTTATTTCCCTGCCGATGCTCCAAAGTATTCTTGTATTGTTGTGATAAGTAAGCCGCAAAAAGCCAGAACTCATGGTGGAGATTTGGCTGCTCCTGTGTTCAGGGAATTGTCGGATAGGGTTGTCGGAACAAGGATAGATTTCAATAAAACGAAGATAAGGGAAACTAATGTGAAATATCCTGTAATAGGGTATGGTAACAGTAAGGACTTTTATGCTTTCTGTAAAAGTCTTGGTTTGCATATTTCAAAACCGTCTACAAAATGGGTAAAAGGTAAGGAGATAAATGGCATGTGTGCATTGTCGGAACAGAATGTGTCAGACGGAGTTGTTCCGAATGTTGTAGGATTGACAATAAAAGACGCGGTTTATATGCTTGAAAACATGGGAATGAAAGTGAGATTTCATGGGAAAGGAAAGGTTGTCAGTCAGAGTATAGCAGCAGGGAATAAAATAGATAGAAGAAATAATACAATAGTTCTCGGACTAAAAAGTCCCACAGCAGAGGAGGAATAGATATGAAGAGATTGTCTTGTTTATTGAAAGATTTGAAGGTGCTTCAAAGGAGGAATAGCGAAGATGTTGTTGTCAATAAAATACAATTCGATTCTCGTAAAGTGGAGCAAGGTGATTTGTTCGTGGCAGAAAGAGGAGAGGTGTCAGATGGTCATGATTATATAGAGACAGCAATATTAAAAGGAGCGACTGTTATTGTTGTTGAGGATATGCCGATTAAACTAAACGATAAAGTCGTTTATTTGCAGGTTGAAAATTCAAGGCAGGCAATGGGAATTATTGCAAGAAACTTCTATGATAATCCTTCTTCCAAATTGAAACTTATAGGGGTTACCGGTACGAATGGGAAGACGACTATTGCAACACTTTCTTATAATCTGTTTATGTCGCTTGGTTTTCAGTGCGGATTGATTTCAACAATAATAAATAGAATAGGTTATAGGGAAGTCGCAACAGAAAGAACAACTCCAGATGTGGTAACACTTAATCGGTTACTTGTAGAAATGCTTGACTGTGGTTGCGAGTATGTTTTCATGGAGGTCAGTTCTCATGCTGTTGTTCAAAAAAGGATAGAAGGATTGAGTTTTTTCGGAGGCGTGTTTACCAATATTACGCATGACCATTTGGATTACCACAAGACTTTTGCCAACTATATACATGCAAAACAGGATTTCTTTAATTCTTTGTCCAAACAAGCGTTTGCTCTTACCAATGCAGATGACAGAAACGGTGGCAAAATGTTGGAGAATACATTTGCAGGAAAATATACATACAGTCTGACAAAATCTGCCGATTTCAAGGCTAAAATAATAGAGAATTGCTTTGAAGGTTTATTGCTTAATATCAATGGCAGGGAGGTTTCTACGAGGCTTGTAGGTAAATTTAATGCATATAATCTTTTGGCAATTTATGGGATAGCGAGATTGTGCGGATTAAAAGAAGAGGAGTCCTTGGTGGGAATAAGTAATTTGAGTGCTGCCGCGGGGCGATTCGAACCACATTATTTGAAGAATGGAGCAACTGCAATAGTGGATTATGCTCATACTCCTGATGCCTTGGATAATGTCATATCGACTATAAATTCAATAAGACAAGATGGCAGACTGATAACGGTTGTCGGATGCGGAGGAAACAGGGATAAAACCAAAAGACCTGAAATGGCAGCAATAGCTCAGAATGGCAGCGATATATTGATATTGACTTCGGATAATCCGAGATATGAAGAACCGAATGATATATTGAGCGATATGAAAGCGGGGATAAAAGATTACGCGAATGTGTTTTGTGTTGCCGACAGGCATGAAGCCATAAAACTTGCGGCAGGATTGACACAGGGCAAGCGGGATATAATACTGATAGCAGGCAAGGGACATGAAAATTATCAGGAGATCAAGGGTGAAAAGTATCATTTCGATGACAGAGAGGAAATTTCAAAATATTGAGTATTCAAAATAACGACAAAATATGTTGTACTATTTGTTCGATTGGTTGCATAACAGCTTGAATATACCGGGAGCAGGAGTGTTTCAATACATATCTTTCCGTGCTGCTGCGGCAATAATAACATCATTGTTGATAACGATTGTGTTCGGTAAGAAGTTAATAGAACTCTTGCATAAGAAGCAAGTCGGAGAAACAGTGAGAGATTTGGGCTTGGAAGGACAAAAGGCAAAGGAGGGAACTCCGACAATGGGAGGCCTTATAATATTGGCAGCCATATTGATACCGACTCTTTTATTCGCAAGGCTGGATAATATTTATGTGATTATAATGTTGATTACAACCGTTTGGCTCGGAGCATTGGGCTTTATAGACGATTATATCAAGGTTTTCAAGAAGAATAAGGCAGGTTTGAGCGGAAAATTGAAGATAGTGGGACAGGTACTGCTCGGTGTTGTTGTAGGTTGTATGATGTATTTTCATCCGGACATAACAATAAAGGAAAAACAGGATATTGCCATATATTCCGAGAGTCATAATTTGCAAAAGAAATCGAATTACGAACAGGCAAAGAAAGAATTTATGCAGGAATCTTCTCGCTCTACAAAAACGACTATACCATTCGTAAAAAATAATGAGTTCGATTACAGTTGGCTTATAAAGTGGATTGGAAAGGATTACAAAAGCTATGCTTGGATTATTTTCATTCCGATAGTTATCTTGTTCATTACAGCGATTTCAAACGGAGCGAATCTTACGGATGGGATAGATGGGCTTGCGACAGGAACCTCTGCCATAATAGGCTCTTGTCTTGCTGTTCTGGCATGGGTATCAGGCAATATAATATTTGCCAACTATTTGAATATAATGTATATTCCGAATGTCGGAGAATTGACTATATATATTGCTGCCTTTGTGGGTGCAACCGTTGGCTTTTTGTGGTATAATACATATCCTGCACAAGTTTTTATGGGAGACACGGGTTCTTTGGCAATAGGAGGTATAATAGCTGTTTTTGCAATTTTGATAAGAAAGGAGTTATTGATACCCATATTATGTGGTATTTTCATAGCAGAGAATGTGTCGGTTATTTTACAGGTTTCATATTTCAAGATAACGAAGAGAAAGCATGGAGAGGGCAGGCGTCTTTTTCTTATGGCTCCTCTTCATCATCATTACCAAAAGAAAGGATATGCCGAGCCTAAGATAGTACAGCGCTTCATGATAATATGTATCATTCTTGCTGTAACAACAATAGTAACTCTAAAACTAAGATAAAGACTATGAATATAGAAGATTTAGCTGTTCAAGGTAGAAAAATCTATGGGAATCTTGCAGAACGCAATTATTCCGATATGATTCGAATGAGGAATGAAACTCTTAAAAATATGTTGCTTGATAAGAGAGCCTTGCAGCATAAGAACCAAATCGTGGCAAATATAAAAGGGGTAGATTATATTGATGACTCCAAAAGTATAAAGCCTAATTCCACGTGGTACACTTTTGAACTTACAAGCAGCCCTATTATATGGATTCTGGAACTCGGCTCAGAGGTAGATGATTTAACGTCATTGATAGATGTGGTTAAGCAGAAAGTTCATACTTTGATATTGACAGGTGAACAAAATGCTGCTGTACAGAAAGCATTTTCAGGTTTGACGAATTTGATAAGGGTAAATAATTTGGAGGAGGCCGTAAAAACAGCATATTTCTTTGCAAACAATCCTGATGTTGTTATATATTCTCCGGCAAACGGTTCGGAGGATAAGATTGATTTGAATGGGCAGCGATTTCTTAAACTTGTAAATGACTTATAGTTAGAAACAACTTGTCTTATAGAAATGAAAATAGATATTGAGAAGTATAGAGTAAAGGGGGATAGGGTAATATGGATTACCTATATTGCGTTGATGCTGATTTCTCTGATTGAAGTTTACAGCTCTATGGGCAAGACTGTGTATGAAAAGGGTAACGGGGATATTGTCAATATGTTTATAAAGCATTTTGGTATTATTGTTACCGGTTTGTTTGTAACATACTTTGTGCATTTGATAAAGTATTCTTACTATCCGAGAGTTACCAAGATAGCGTATGGCTTCTCATTGTTGTTATTGTTGATTACTTTGGCTTTAGGCGGAATTTCAGGGAAAACGGCAGACAGATGGATTGTCATACCGTTGATAGGTCAATTCCAACCTTCTGAGATAGTCAAGTATATTTTGATATTATATGTTTCTAATGAACTTGCGATTTTAGGAGATGGTATAAGGGATAGGAAGAATTTTTTGACTTTATCGTTCAAGTTGCTTTTGATATGTGGATTGATATTTCCGGAGAATTTTTCCACCGCCTTATTGGTCTTTATGAGTTGTTATGGACTAATGTTTATTGCAGGAGCAAAAATGAAGAATTTGTCGTTGATAGTGCCTGCATTAGTGGTTTTGGTCGTGTTTGTAGTCGGTATTTATGTGGTGAACCCTGATATTTTGAAGCGAAGCAGTACATGGGTCAATCGTGTGGAAGGCTTTATAAATACTAATCCTGAAGAAATAACTCAGGCGAATACTGCGACTATGGCTATTTCCACGGGAGGTTTGGTGGGAAAAGGTATTGGAAATACTACGCAGGGAAGATTTCTAAGCGAGTCTCACAACGATTTTATTTTTGCCATCATTTTGGAAGAAGGGGGCGTGCTATATGGGTTTATTGTAATGATTTTGTATTTCATACTGTTTTATCGTTCAGTCAGAATAGCGAAAACTGCAAGAGGTCTTTTCGGTAGTTATGCAGCAGTTGGCATAGGCTTGGTTTTTTGTTTGCAGGCTTTGGTTAATATGATGGTGGCGACCACTTTGATGCCTGTAACGGGACAAACATTGCCGTTTATCAGTTACGGGGGTACGTCTTTTGTCATCAGTAGTGCGGCATTGGGTATAATGCTTAATATAAGTGCCGATGCCAAGAAGTATCAAATGGAACTGGAAACCGATAAAATGAATCTTGAATCCAAGAAAATAGATCTTGAAGAGAAAATAACAGAATCAAGCAATAGTATTAACGAGGAAAAACAAGGATAAAATGAAAGCAATAATTAGTGGCGGAGGTACGGGTGGGCATATATTCCCTGCAATAGCGATAGCTAATGCGTTGAAAGAAAAATATACTGATGTAGAGATATTGTTTGTTGGCGCAAAGGGCAGAATGGAAATGCAGAAAGTCCCTCAAGCTGGCTATAAAATCATAGGGCTTCCAATAGTCGGATTCCAACGTAAAAGACTATGGAAAAACATATTGTTTCCTTTTAAGTTGATTTATTCTACTATAAAGGCAAAGAAAATTGTAAAGACTTTTGCTCCTGATGTTGCCATAGGTGTTGGCGGATATGCTTCCGGTCCTACTTTGGCTGCTGCTGTTTCAAAGCATGTGCCTACTCTTATTCAGGAACAAAATTCTTATCCCGGAGTTACCAATAAAATGCTTGCTGACAGTGTTAATACAATCTGCGTTGCATATGATAATATGGACAGGTGGTTTGATGCTAATAAGATTGTATTTACAGGCAATCCGATAAGACAGAATATTTCGCAGTTATACGATAATATAGAAGAAAAAAGAGCAAATGGATTTGAAACTTTCGGCTTGAATAATGAGAAAAGGACGGTTTTGGTTGTAGGAGGCAGTCTTGGAGCTTTGACGATAAATGAAAGCATTTCGGCTAATTTGGATTACTTCGTCAAAAATGATATACAGTTGATTTGGCAAACCGGCAAATGGTTCTATGAGAAAGCAAAGATAAGAGTGGAAGAAGAGAAGAGTTCGTTGGTAAAGGCATACGAATTTATATATGATATGGATTTGGCGTATGCTTTGGCAGATGTGATTATTTCGAGAGCCGGAGCTATTGCTGTTTCAGAATTATGTATAGTCGGTAAGCCTTGCATATTGATTCCTTCTCCGAATGTGGCAGAGGATCATCAAACTAAAAATGCTAATGCTTTGGTGTCGAAGAATGCAGCTCTGATGGTAAAAGATGTTGAGGCAAAAGAACAATTGATACCGCTTGTCGATGAGTTGATGAAAGATGAAAGTTTGAGAAATAAGCTTTCCTCCGGTTTGCGATCCATGGGAATAAGAGATGCGGATAAAAGAATAGTTGAAGAGGTTGAAAAACTTGTACGAAAGTAAGATGAAAACAAAAACGTATTATCTGGTAGGAATAGGCGGAATAGGTATGAGTGCCATTGCAAGATACCTTAAAGAGGAAGGTAACTATGTCTTTGGCTATGATAGAGTATGTACAGAATTGACGAGAGAATTAGAGCGTGAGGGAATGTGGATTGTGTATGAAGATAATAGCTCTCATATTGCAAATTTGAATGTTGACGAGGTGATATATACTCCCGCGATACCATCGGATAGTGCAATCCTTCGATATATAAGAGAAAAAGGTATTCCGATATTTAAACGTTCCGAAGCTCTTGGGCGTATAACACGGGATAAGAAAACAATAGCTGTTGCGGGGACACATGGAAAGACCACAACTGCAGGATTGATGGCTCATATATTGAAAAACAGTCATGTCGGTTGCAGTGCATTTCTCGGAGGTATATCAAATAA